>CACFMU010000015.1:0-18064 GCA_902567435.1 uncultured Pelagibacteraceae bacterium | reverse complement strand
TATCTTTCATGACAATGATTTATTGATGGGTGTTGTTGGAGAATTTAACAAAAATCTCAAAGAATTAGAAAAAATCACCGGCTCTAGCTTATATTCAAGAGGAAATTCTATTTTGATAAAATCTAATCCTCAAAAAAATGAAATTGCTAAAAATGCTATTCAATTTCTAGCTAATCAATATGTTAATAATGGTAGTATTGAGAATAAAGATATAGTTTCATCTGTAGATAAATTTATGATTAATGAAAAAGTTAAAAACAATAATGTAACAGATATAATTAAAACTCCAAAAAAATCTATTATACCAAGATCTGAGAAGCAGAAAGAGTATGTTAGAGCACTAAGGCAGAGTGATATTATAATATCCGCTGGACCTGCTGGAACTGGAAAAACTTTTTTAGCTGTAGCTGTGGGTCTTACTATGTTGTTAGAAAAGAAAATTGAAAGAATAATTTTGTCTAGACCAGCAGTTGAAGCTGGAGAGAGATTAGGTTTTTTACCTGGAGATATGAAGGAAAAAGTAGATCCTTATCTAAGGCCTTTGTACGACTCTCTTTATGATTTATTTGATTTTGAAAAAATACAAAGGATGATTGAAATTGGCGATATTGAAATTGCACCTTTGGCATTTATGAGAGGAAGAACATTAAAAAATTCATTTGCTATTTTAGACGAGTCTCAAAATGCAACTGACACTCAAATCAAAATGTTCTTAACTCGAATTGGAGAAAATTCAAAAATAGTTGTAAATGGTGATCCAACACAAGTAGATTTACCAAATAAAAATATGTCTGGCTTAGTTAGGTCAAAAGAATTGCTGCGTCATTTAAATGAAATCTCAGTAGTCGATTTTGATCATTCTGATGTGGTTAGACATCCTCTTGTTTCAAAAATAGTCAAAGCTTACTCAAATAATGATTAAAATTGATGTCCTCTCAGATGAGAGGGCGTGGTCAAAAAAAATAAGAAAAAAAAAGCTTTTTTTTAATAATCTTTGCAAGCTTTTTCCAAAGAAATATCAATATTTAAATAAAGAAGTTAGTCTTACTTTGTTACTTTCAAACAACAAAGGTATTAAAAAATTAAATAAAGATTTTAGAAATAAAAATAAATCCACTGATATTTTGTCTTTTCCATTCAATAATAAAATTAAAATTAATAAAAAAACTTATCTTGGAGACATCATCATAAGTTATAATTTTATGAATAAACCAAAAGCTCAAAACTTAAAAAGTTTTCAAGATAAAGTAATAAAGATATTTATTCATGGATTTTTACACCTGCTTAACTTTGATCATATTAAAAATAAAGATTATAAAAATATGTTAAGAGAAGAAAATAGAATATATAAATCGATAATTTCTAAAAAAAATTAAATTGAATAAAAAATTTTATATTGAGTTAATATTTCTAATTTTACTAGGTATAGTAACTTCTCTTAGTTTGCCCCCTTACAATTATGTAATTATAAATTTTTTTACATTTAGTTTTTTTTTTATTTTTTTAATTAAAAAATCTAAAACAATACATAATAAAAAACTTTTCTTTTTATATGGCTGGTTATTTGGCTTTGGATATTTCATTTCTAACATTTACTGGGTAACCATTTCTCTCACTTTTGATCAAAGTTTTAAATTTTTAATTCCTATAGCGTTAATTGTGATTCCTGCCTTCTTAGCAATTTTTTATGGCGTAATTACCTATCTTTTTATCATTTTTAAACAAAAGAAATTAATAAGTTCATTCTTAATTTTTTCATTAATTTTTGGAATTATAGAATTCATAAGAGGTTTTATTCTTACTGGTTTTCCTTGGAATTTAATCGCTTATAGTTTTTCTAATCAATTAAAAATCATAAGTATAACCTCAATAATAGGAACCTATGGATTTAATTTATTTTGTATTTCCTTATTCATAAGTCCTGCAATTTTTTTTCTAAGAGAGACAAAAAAAGATATTTTGGTTAGCGGAGTTTTTATTATTATGGTTTCAATTTTTTATATTTATGGCTCTTCATATGAAAATAAATTTAAAACATCAGATATCGACACTAATACTTTTAAGATAAGAATAATTGGATCTAATATAAGCCTAGATAGATTTTATAAAGACATTGACTCAACATCAGTCATTAAGGATTTAATTGAAATAAGTGATCCAAAAAAAGAGGAAAAAACAATTTTTGTTTGGCCAGAAGGAATTCTTCCAGACATATTACAAAAGGAATTAGTTACATATAATTGGCTATTTAAAGAAAGATTTAATGATAATCACCTTTTAGTTATAGGTATAAATAGTCAATCTAACGATCAAGAAATTACTAATTTTTATAATACATTATCAATTTACGATCATAATCTTAAATTAATTAAATTTTATAATAAAATTAATTTAGTTCCCTTTGGAGAATTTTTACCTTTTGAAAATGTTCTTAAAAAAATTGGCTTAAAGTCAATTACCAACAATTATCAATCATTTTCTAAAGGAGACAGTAGAGATATAATAAAAATTAATAATAAAAATTTTTCATTAAAATTTTTACCGCTAATTTGTTACGAAATTATTTATTCTGGTAAAATATTTAACGATAATAATTTTGATTTTATCGTTAATATTTCTGAAGATGGATGGTTTGGTAAATCAGTAGGACCAAAACAACACTTTACTCACAGCATATTTAGAAGCATAGAAAGTGGAAAATATATATTACGTTCAGCAAATAATGGAATAGCAGCAATAATTAATCCTTTGGGTGATATAGAACAACAGATTGATTTTGGAAAATCAGGATATATAGACTTTTATGAAAGAAGAAAAATACAACCAACGATATTCTCACAACATGGTAATAAAATTTTTGGAATATTAATTTTAATGTATATTTTTTTGATAATTTCATTTAATAGAAATAAAAATGAGTAATTTAAAAAATTATCTATTCACTAGTGAGTCGGTTTCTGAAGGACATCCAGATAAAGTAAGCGATAGAATTTCAGATATGGTGGTAGATAGTTATATATCTGGAGATCCGTTTTCTAGAGTTGCATGTGAAACTCTTACAACGACTAATAAAGTTGTGCTAGCTGGTGAAGTAAGAGGACCTGAAATTAAAAAAGAAGATTTAATTGAAAAAGTAAGAAGCTGCATAAAAGATATTGGTTATGATCAAGATGGTTTCACTTGGAAAGAGGCAACAAAAATTGAATGTCATCTTCACTCACAATCTTCAGATATTGCTATGGGTGTAGACTCATCAGGGAATAAGGATGAAGGAGCTGGAGACCAAGGAATTATGTTTGGATATGCCTGCAATGAAACAGATGTATTAATGCCAGCCCCAATTCATTACTCTCATAAAATATTGAGGCTAATGGCTGAAGATAGAAAATCTGGAAAGTTAAAAAATATTGAACCGGACAGTAAAAGTCAGGTTACATTTAAATATGTAGATGGAAAACCTACTAAAGTTAAGTCAGTAGTAATATCTTCTCAACATTCAGCTGATGTAAATCAATCACAAGTTAGAGATTTATTAAGACCTTATATGTTAAATTCTATTCCAGGAAATTTTCTTGAGGGTTTTAATGAGGATGAATTCTATGTTAATCCGACAGGAAATTTTGTAATTGGTGGTCCAGATGGAGACTGTGGTTTAACTGGAAGAAAAATTATAGTTGATACTTATGGTGGTGCAGCCCCTCATGGTGGAGGAGCTTTTTCAGGAAAAGATCCAACTAAGGTAGATAGATCAGCAGCTTACGCAGCTAGATATATTGCAAAAAATGTTGTTGCTTCAAAAATATCTGAAAAGTGTTTAATTCAACTAGCTTATGCAATTGGAGTTTCAAAGCCTTTATCAATTTATGTAGATTTATTTGATAAAGATTTAGAAAAAAATAAATTTGTAGCAGAAAAGATAAATGAAAATTTTGATCTAAGCCCTAGAGGAATAAGAGAAATGTTAAATTTAAATAAGCCAATATATGAAAAAACAGCTGCTTATGGCCATTTTGGTAGAGTTCCAGAAAATGACGGCTCATTTTCATGGGAAAAAACAGATAAAACTAATGTTTTTTCTAAATAGTTTCTGTTGAATTAAAATTTTTTTTTACTATATTCCTCTTACATTATTGAATTTACAAAATGGGCTTTAGCCCATTTTTTTTTGGAGCAAACAAAAATATGTTAAATAAAAGAGCAGATAAACTTGAATTACTAAGAATTGCAGAAGCTGTAGCATTAGAAAAATCTATTGATAAAGAGCTTATTATTAGTTCGATGGAAACAGGTATTGCAAAAGCTGCAAAGTCAAAATTTGGTCAAGACAATGAAATCAAAGTTTCTATAGATAGAGACAGCGGAGATATAGAAATATTTAGAAAATTAATTGTTGCAGAAAATCCAGAAAATTCAAATACAGAAATTAAACTAGAAGATGCAATTATTCTAAATGAAATTAACAAAGATAAAGCTGTTGGGGATGAAGTTTTACAACCATTACCATCATTTGATTTTGGAAGAATAGCTGCACAGACAGCTAAACAAGTAATAAGTTTTAATGTGAGAGAGGCTGAAAGAGAAAGACAGTATAATGACTTTATCGACAAAAAAGATACAATATTAAGTGGTATTGTTAAGCGTTTAGAATTTGGAAATGTTATAGCTGACCTTGGAAGAACTGAAGCAATCATCCAAAAAAATGAAATGATACCAAGAGAAAATATTAAAGCCGGTGATAGAATTAAAGCTTACTGTTATGATGTAAGAAGAGAACCGAGAGGACAGCAGATATTTTTATCAAGAGCACATCCAAAATTTATGGAAAAACTTTTTGTTCAAGAAGTTCCTGAGATATATGATGGTTTAATTGAAATTAAATCTTCTTCAAGAGATCCAGGTAGCAGAGCAAAAATTTGTGTTAAAGCAGTAGATACTTCTTTAGATCCTGTTGGAGCTTGTGTTGGAATGAGAGGTTCAAGAGTTCAAGCTGTTGTAAATGAATTACAGGGAGAAAAAATTGATATTGTAAATTGGTCTGAGGATCCTGCAATATTAGTATCTAACGCTCTATCACCAGCAGAGGTTCAAAGAGTAAATGTGGATACGGAAAGAAAAAAATTAGATGTAATACTTACTGAAGAAAATCTAAGTAAAGCAATAGGAAGAAGAGGTCAAAACGTTCGACTAGCAACTAAGTTATTGCATTATGAAATTAATATCATGACTGATGCCGAGGACTCTGAAAGAAGACAAGTAGAGTTTAAAGAAAAAACAGAAAATTTTGTTAAGAACTTAGAATTAGATGAAACTTTGGGTCAATTATTGGTTGCTGAAGGCTTCTCTTCAATTGACGATATTAAAGATACTACTGCAGAAAATTTAATGAAGATAGAGGGAATTGAAGAAGACACTGCAATAGCTCTTATTGAGAGAGCAAAAGAATTTCATCAGAAAGATCAAGAAGATATCTCAGAAAGAATTAAAGAATTAGGTCTTCAGGATAGTTTAATAAATTTAAAAGGACTAACTCCTGGAATGCTAGTTACATTGGGTGAGCAAAAAATTTTAACTTTAGAAGATTTTGCTGATTTAGCATCTGATGAACTAACAGGTGGATATGATGTAGTAAAAGGTGAAAGAGTTAAAATTCAAGGTTGTCTTGAGGATTTTGCTTTATCAAAAGAAGAAGCGGACGAACTAATTATGTCTGCAAGAAACATTGTTTATAAAGATTGAGTGATGAGCTATGGAAAAAAAAACAAAATTAAAAATATCTGGCACTGCCAAAAAATCATTCAAAAATATTGAGATTGCTAAAACTCAAAATAAAAATTCAGTAGTAATCGATAAGCAATCAAATAAATTTCCAAACAGAAGTGGCTCATCTAGACCTGGAAGTTTTAAACCTAAAACCGGATCATCATTTAACAGAGGTGCTCCTCTAAAACCAACTTTTGCTCCTAAATCATCCCCAATATCAAACGACTTTGAAAGACGAAAATTAGCTGAACAAAGAGCAACAAAGAGACTTAAGGGCGATAATGAAAGTAAAGACAGAAAAACTTTAAAAACTGGAACAAAAAAAAGAGAATTAAAATTAACAGTTTCAAGAGCTTTAAGTGATGAAATAGAAGCAAGAGAAAGAAGTTTAGCTTCTGTTAAAAGAGCAAGGTTAAAAGAAAATAAAAATTTGGCCAAAGGAGAAGCTCAAGAAAGTTTAAAGCCCGTTAAAAGAGATGTAAATATTCCTGAAGCAATCACTGTTAGGGAGCTTGCAAATAGAATGGCAGAGCAATCAAGCAATGTTATTAAATATTTGTTAGGAATGGGTGTAACTGTAACCATTAACCAAACGTTAGCGGCTGATACTGCTGAGTTTTTAGTCAAAGAATTTGGCCACAATCCAATTAGAGAAGAAAAAGCTGAAGAGATTATAGAAAAAATTAAAGCGACAAGAGTAGAAAATTTAAAGAACAGACCACCAATTGTAACAGTGATGGGGCATGTTGATCATGGTAAAACTTCTGTGCTAGATGTTTTAAGAAGTGCAAATGTAGTGTCAGGAGAATTTGGTGGAATTACTCAACATATTGGTGCTTATCAAATAGATAGCCAGTCAAATAAATTAACCTTTATTGACACCCCTGGTCACGCTGCTTTTACAGAAATGAGAGCTAGAGGATCAAAATTAACTGATGTTGTTGTGTTAGTTGTGGCTGCAGATGATGGAGTAAAACCACAAACTGTTGAGTCAATTAAACATGCAAAAGCTGCCAATGTTCCTATTGTAGTTGCAATTAACAAATGTGATTTGCCAGATGCAGATCCTCAAAAAATAAAAAACCAATTACTGGAACATGAGTTAATAGCTGAGGATTTATCAGGTGATACTTTAATGGTTGAAATATCAGCTACTACAAAAATGAATTTAGATAAATTAGTTGAAGCAATAATTCTACAAGCAGAAATCTTAGATTTAAAAACAGATTTTGAGTCTAAAGCTACAGGTATTGTAATTGAGTCTAAAATTGATGTTGGAAGAGGACCAGTTGCAACTATCATTGTAACAACGGGAACTCTTAAAAAAGGCAATTTTTTTGTAAGTGGTTTGAAATGGGGAAAGGTTAGAGCAATAATTGATGATAAAGGAAAAAATATTAATGAAGCGCCTCCGTCCACACCTGTTGAAATTTTAGGAATTAATGGCGCTGCAAAAGCTGGAGATGATTTTATTGTTGTTGATAACGAAAAAGAGGCAAAGACTTTAAGTGAAAATAGGGCTCAAGAAAGTAAAGATGGAAAAAATCCTTTAACTTTTGCATCACAAGATTCAGCATTTTCAGATAAATCCACAGAAGAGTTAAATTTAATAATCAAATCTGATGTACACGGTTCGTCTGAAGCAATTAAAAATGCAATCAGTCAGATCAAACATGATGAAGTTAAACCAAAAATAATTCTTGCAGATATTGGAATGGTAACAGAGACAGATGTTACTCTTGCAAAGGCTTCTAATGCAGTTTTAATAGCTTTTAATGTTAAGCCAAGTAAAGAAGCAAAAAAACTTGCTGAAAATGAAAAAATTAAAATTTCATCTTATAATATAATTTATGAAGTTTTAGATTTTGTTAAACAAAAAATGTCAGGTTTATTATCTCCCGATATTGAAGAAACGGTTACTGGTACTGCTCAAATTTTAGAAATCTTTAAGGTTTCAGGTGCAGGAAAAGTTGCAGGTTCAAAAGTAATGGAAGGTGAAATTACTAGTGCTTCAGATGTTAGAATAATTAGAGATGGAGCAATTATTTACACCGGTAAAGTCGGAACTCTATTTAGAGAAAAAAACCAGGTAAAACAGGTCAGTAATGGTCAAGAGTGTGGAATTACAGTTAAGGATTATATGGATTTCCAAAAAAACGACACAATAGAGGCTTTTAGTGTTACATCTACAGATAGGATGATTTAATGGCAGATAGAATTGGAAAACCGATTTCACAAAGGCAGCTTAGAGTTGGAGAGATGATTAAGCAGTCTTTGAGCATGATTTTTATAAGAAATGAGGCTAAGGTGCCGAATTTAGAAACCAATACTATAACGGTCACCGAGGTAAGAATGAGTCAAGATTTGAAAATTGCTAAAGCGTATGTACTTCCACTTGGTGGAAAGGATGCAGATGAGGTGATTAAAGTATTAAAAGAATACTCATTTTTAATTAGAAAAATTTTATCACAAAAGGTGGTTATGAAATTTTTACCAAAATTACTTTTTAGAAAAGACGAGTCTTTTGAGTATGCGGAAAAAATAGAAAACTTAATAAAACAAACAAATAAATAGGAAAAACGAGGCATGAATAAAAAGGCACAAGAATTAGCAACGCACGATAAAGACACTGGATCTTCAGAGATACAGATTGCTTTGCTAACAGAGAAAATTGAAACTCTCTCTAAACATATTAAACAATTCAAGAAAGATAAACATTCATCTGTTGGATTGTTGAGAGCGGTAAATAGAAGAAAGAAATTGTTAGAATACTTAAAAAATACAAAAATGGATTCTTACAAAAATGTACTGTCGAAATTGGGATTAAGAAAATAAAGATCAAGATAGATAGAACGGAATGGAACGAAACGAACGAAACGAAATGGAAATGAAATGTTTAAAGTACACAAGAAGGAAATAGAAGTAGCAGGAAAGAAAATAAGTTTAGAAACAGGTAAAGTAGCAAGACAGGCAGACGGAGCAATCATCGCTTCATGCGGTGAAACAGTTATTTTAGCAACAGTGGTAGGAGCAAAAAAAGTAAATCCAGATATGGATTATTTTCCTCTATCAGTAAACTACCAAGAAAAATATTATGCAGGTGGAAAAATACCTGGCGGATATTTTAAAAGAGAAGCAAGACCAACTGAAAGTGAAACATTAATCTCAAGATTAATTGATAGACCAATCAGACCCTTGTTTCCAGACGCATTTAAAAATGAAGTGCAGTTATTACCAACAGTAATTTCATATGATAAAGAAAACCAACCAGATATTCTAGCAATCACTGCTTCTTCAGCAGCATTAGCTATCTCAGGAATGCCATTTATGGGCCCTGTTGGAGCATCTAGAGTAGGTTTTGTTGATGGTAAATATATTTTAAACCCATCAAAAGCAGAGTTAGAAAACTCGAGTTTAGATTTAGTTGTAGCAGGTACAAAAGATGCTGTGCTTATGGTTGAGTCTGAAGCAAATGGTTTAACAGAAGAAGAAATGTTAAATGCAGTTAAATTTGGACATGAAGGTTTTGTACCAGTAATCGAAATGATCGAAGAACTTGCAAAAGAATGTAGAAAACCTGAGTGGACTGTTGAGAAAAAAGATTTATCTGAAGTTAAACAAAAACTTGAGGAAACTTTTACTGCAGATTTAACAAAAGCTTTTGCTACCAGAGATAAGCAAGATAGATCAAATCAAATTTCAGAAATCACAGATAAAGCTAAAAAGCTTTTTGAAGAAAATGAAAATTATTCTGATCTTGATGTTAACTCAGAGCTTAAAAACTTAGAAAAGAAAATTGTTAGAACTGATATTCTTAAAAACAAAAATAGAATTGATGGTAGAGGATTATCTGATGTAAGACCTATCGAATGTGAAGTTGGTGTTTTGCCAAGAACTCATGGTTCTGCTTTGTTTACTAGAGGAGAAACACAAGCAATTGTTGTTGCTACTTTAGGTACATCAGATGACGAACAAAGAATTGAAAGTTTAGATGGTCTTCAAAGAGAACGATTTATGCTTCACTACAATTTCCCTCCTTTTTCAGTGGGTGAAACTGGAAGAATTGGAACTGGAAGACGTGAAATTGGTCATGGTAAACTAGCATGGAGAGCAATTAACTCTTCACTACCTTCAAAAGAGGCGTTTCCATACACTTTTAGAATAGTATCAGAGATTACTGAGTCAAATGGTTCTTCTTCAATGGCTACTGTTTGTGGAACATCCTTAGCTTTAATGGATGCTGGTGTTCCAATTAAAGAGCCAGTTGCAGGTATTGCAATGGGATTAATTAAAGAAGGTGATTATTTTAGCGTCTTATCAGACATCTTAGGTGATGAAGATCACTTAGGGGACATGGACTTTAAAGTTGCTGGAACTAAAGACGGAATAACTTCTCTTCAAATGGATATCAAAATTACTGGGATTACATTTGAAATCATGGAGCAGGCATTAAGTCAAGCTAAAGATGGAAGAGTTCATATCTTAGGTGAAATGAATAAAGCATTATCAGCTTCAAGAGAAGATGTTGGAAAACACACTCCGAAAATGGAACAAGTAAATGTTGATAAGAAAGACATTGCTGCTGTAATTGGAAAAGGTGGAGCAACGATTAGAGAGATCGTTGAAAAATCAGGTGCTAAAGTAGATGTTAATGACGAAGGTGTAGTGACAGTTGCTGCTCCTGATGAAGAGTCTAGAAACATCGCAATGCAAATGATTAAAGACATCACTGCAAAAGCTGAATTAAATAAAATTTATTCAGGTAAAGTAATGAAGATTATGGAATTTGGTGCATTTGTTAATTTCTTAGGAAAACAAGATGGACTTGTTCATATTTCAGAACTAGCAGATAAAAGAGTAGCTAAAGTAACTGATGTTGTTAAAGAAGGCGATGAGGTAAAAGTCAAAGTTATTGGTTTCGATAGAGGTAAAGTTAAACTTTCTATGAAACAAGCTGCTGAATAATCAATAATTTAAATTAAAATTTAACCCCTGGAATGAGAATTCTGGGGGGTTTTTTTATAGGGCACCTGGTAATAGAATCCCCCCTAATATTTTTAACTAAATTTAACTATATTTTAGGTGATATTCTTAGGATCTGGCATTCCAACCTTGTTATACCCAGCATCTACGTAGTGAATTTCACCGGTTACACCGTTTGCAAGGTCACTTAGAAGGTATAATGCTGAATTTCCAACATCATGAATATCTACGTTTCTTTTAAGCAAAGAATGGTCTTCATTCCATTTATACAGGAATTTTGCATCTCCAATAGCAGAAGCAGCTAATGTTTTAATAGGTCCTGCACTTATAGCATTTACCCTCATGCCTTTTGCACCCAAATCTCTGGCTAGATATTTAACACTAGATTCTAATGCTGCCTTACACACACCCATTACGTTATAATTTGGAATAGCTTTGTTTGCTTCATAACTTAAGGTGATTAAACTTCCACCTTCTTTCATAATTTTAGAAGCTTCTTTTGCAACTTCAGTAAATGAAAAACATGAAATCAACATACTTCGTAAAAAATTTTCTCTAGTTGTATCTAAATATTCACCTGATAATTCTGATTTGTCTGAGAAAGCAATCGCATGAACTACAAAATCAATTTCTCCCCATTGAGATTTTACATCTTCAAATAATTTTATTATGTCTTCTTTTTTTTCAACATCACAGCTAAACGTAGTTTTTGAATTTAATTTTTCTGCTAAAGGAACTACTCTTTTTTTCAAAGCATCGCCTAAATATGTAAATGCTAGTTCAGCTCCTGCTTCTGCAAGTTTTTGTGAAATACCCCAGGCAATAGATCTTTCATTGGCAACACCCATGATTAATCCTTTTTTACCTTTCATCAAACTCATAAATTAAATCTTCTCAAAAATTAATGCAGCATTAGTTCCACCAAAACCAAAACTATTAGACATTACAGTGTTTAATGTTGCACCAGTTTCAGTTTTTGCAACTATTGGAAATTTTTTAGCTTCTTCATCCATCTCATTAATATTTGCTGAGCCAGCAATGAAATTATTTTTCATCATTATTAAACAATAGATTGCTTCATGAACAGAAGCTGCACCAAGTGGATGTCCAGATAAAGATTTTGTTGAACTAATCTTTGGAATATTGTCTCCAAAAGTATTTTTAACTGCATTTAGTTCTGTAATATCCCCAACTGGAGTAGAAGTTCCATGGGTATTGATATAATCAATTTTATTTTTAGCCGTAGACATTGCTATTTGCATACATCTTACAGCTCCTTCACCAGATGGAGCCACCATATCGTATCCATCTGAGGTTGCTCCATAACCAGTTAATTCCGCGTATATTTTAGCACCTCTTGCTTTAGCATGTTCGTATTCTTCAAGCACTAACACACCTGCACCACCAGCTATTACAAAACCATCTCTTGTTTTGTCATATGCTCTAGATGCTGTTTCAGGAGCATCATTATATTTTGATGATAAAGCAGTCATTGCATCAAACATTGCAGTCATTGCCCAGTGAACTTCCTCACTACCTCCTGCAAAAACAATATCTTGTTTGCCCATTTGAATTAATTCCATTGAATTACCGATACAGTGACCACTCGTTGCACAAGCCGAACTCATTGTGTAGTTGGTACCTTTTATTTTAAAAGGGACAGCAAGAGTTGCTGAAGCTGTACTTGCCATTGTTCTTGGAACAATAAATGGTCCCATTAATTTTGGAGTTTTAGCTCTAGTTTTATCTGCTGCCAATATGACGTTTTCGATTGAAGGTCCTCCTGAACCCATAACAATTCCAGTTTTAAAATTACTTACTTCAGTTTCTTCTAATCCGGAATCTTCAATTGCTTCTTTCATTGCAATGTAATTATAAGCTGAACCTGAACCCATAAATCTAATTGTTTTTCTATCTATATGATCTTCAAGCTTTATATTTGGTTTGCCATGAACATGACTTTTAAGATTATGTTCTTTATACTCTTCAGCATAAGAAATTCCTGACTTCGAATTTAATAATGATTTATGGACTTCTTCTTGATTATTACCTAAGCAAGATACAACTCCTAAACCTGTTATAACTACCCTTCTCATTATTTAAATAACCCCACTTTTAAGCTTTCTGCTGAATAAATTTTTTTATCGTCTGCAAATACTAAACCATTTGCAAGACCAACTGTTGTTCCTCCTGGAGACATAATTTTTTTCATATCTATTTCGTATCTTACATTCTTCACATTTTGTAAAACTTCACCTGTGAATTTTACAGTACTGACTCCTAAAGCTCTTCCTTTACCAGGATTTCCTAACCAACCTAAATAAAACCCAACTAACTGCCACATAGCGTCTAATCCTAAACAGCCTGGCATTACAGGGTCAGCTTTAAAATGACAGTCAAAAAACCATAGATCATTTTTAATATCTAACTCAGCCTTTAGAGAACCTTTGTTAAATTCTCCATTATTCTCATTAATTTCGGTTATTCTATCAAACATGAGCATTGGAGGAAGTGGTAATTTAGCATTTCCAGGACCAAAAAGATCACCATTACCGCATGTTATAAGATCATCATAGGAGTAAGAATTTTTTTTCATAATTTTTGAGTTCCCTTAGTACTTGATTTAATGATAATATAATATAATAAAACAATATAATTTTTATTCTTAGTTTAGAATTATTATAAAAAACTATGGCAAAAAACTGTAATTTCATTGAAAAATTAAGAGAAACGGGACTAAGACCTACTAAGCAAAGAGTTAAAATTTGTGAGGTTTTATACAAAAGAGAGAAAACTTTTCACTTTACAATTAATGAATTGGTAAAAAAAATTTCTGAAGAAAATAATGAAAAAATATCTTTAGCCACAGTTTACAACACTGTTCATGCTTTCAAGAAAAAAGGTTATTTAAAAGAGATTACTTTAAATAATGACAGCACTTATTTTGACACAAATACTTCTCATCACCATCATTTTTATGACAAGACTACTAAAGAGTTGATTGATTTAAACGATGAGGATGTGGAAAAAATTCAAATAAATAAAATTTTGCCAGGGAAGAAAATTAGTTCAGTTGAAATTCTTGTTAAAGTTGATAATGAATAATTGTCACAATTAAAGACAAAATAGTCTGAATTACTTGACTACCTATTTAGAATCATTATAAACTATATCACAATAAAAAAAGGGTAATTAATAAAAAAGGGTAATCAAATGAGCAGTGAAATAAGAAACGAAATAAGCAAATGTCCATATCACGGAGAAGGAATTCCTCAAAAACATCCAACTGGCAAAGGTCAAACTAATAGAGACTGGTGGCCAAATAGCTTAAATCTAAAAGTCTTAAGTCAACACTCAGAACTAGTAAACCCTTTTGATAAAAAATTTGATTACAAAAAAGAATTTAAAAAACTTAATTATAAAGCTTTAAAAAATGATCTTAAAAAGCTTATGACCAACTCTCAAAGTTGGTGGCCTGCTGATTATGGTCATTATGGTCCTCTAATGGTTCGACTTGCATGGCATGCAGCTGGAACTTACAGAACTGGAGATGGTAGAGGTGGAGCTGGAACCGGAAATCAAAGATTTGCACCATTAAACAGTTGGCCGGATAATGTTAACTTAGATAAAGCAAGATTACTACTTTGGCCTATTAAGAAAAAATATGGAAAAAGAATTTCTTGGGCTGATTTATTTGTATTAGTTGGCAACGTTGCAATCGAGTCTATGGGATTAAAAACTTTTGGATTTGGTGGCGGTCGAGAAGATATTTGGGAACCTGAAGATGATATTTATTGGGGTTCAGAAAAAGAATGGTTAGGGAATAATCGTTATAATAAAAAAAGAGAACTTGAAAATCCATTAGGTGCTGTTCAAATGGGATTAATTTATGTAAATCCTCAAGGACCAGATGGGAATCCAGACCCACTTAAAGCTGCAAGAGATATAAGAGAAACTTTTGGAAGAATGGCTATGAATGATTACGAAATAGTTGCATTGGTAGCTGGCGGTCATACTTTTGGTAAGTCTCATGGAGCTGCATCTGAATCTTATAAAGGTCCAGAGCCAGAAGGATCAAAAATTCAAGAACAAGGAACTGGTTATAACAGTAGTTACAAAAGTGGAATTGGAGCAGACACAATAAGTAGTGGTATTGAAGGAGCATGGACTTCTAATCCAATTAAATGGGATATGGGTTATTTTGACAATTTATTTGGGTATAATTGGCAGTTGACCAAAAGTCCTGCAGGAGCATATCAATGGAAACCAAAAAGAAATGGTAAAGCAATTGAGATGACGCCTGATGCACACATTAAAGGCAAGAAGAATATGCCAATGATGCAAACAACTGACTTATCAATGAGAATGGACCCAGGCTTTGGAAGAATTTCAAGACATTTCCATAATAACCCAGACGAGTTTGCTGATGCTTTTGCAAGAGCTTGGTTCAAGCTAACTCACAGAGATATGGGACCTAAAGTAAATTATCTAGGACCTGAAGTGCCAAAAGAAAATTTAATTTGGCAGGATCCAGTTCCTAAAAATAATTATAAACTAAAAAATAGTGAAGTTGAATCTTTGAAGAGAAAAATTGCAAGCTCAGGATTATCAGTATCAAAACTTGTTTCAGTTGCATGGTCTTCAGCATCAACTTATAGATCTTCTGATAAAAGAGGTGGAGCAAATGGTGCCAGAATAAGATTAGCTCCAATGAAAAATTGGAAAGTTAATAATCCAACTGTATTATCAAAAGTAATTAAGGTTTATGAGAAAATACAAAAATCGTTTAATACCAAGTCCAAATCAGTATCTATAGCAGATTTGATTGTTCTAGGTGGATCTGTTGGAATTGAACAAGCGGCTAAAGCAGCTGGTAAAAAAGTAAAAGTTCCTTTTAGACCAGGAAGAGGTGATGCTACTCAAGATCAAACAGATATTCATTCATTTGGTTTACTTCAACCTGTTGCTGATGGTTTTAGAAATTATGCTAAGGGAGAGAACTCAACAATAGCTGAAGAATTACTAGTAGATAAAGCTCAACTATTACAATTAACTGGTGCAGAGATGACAGTTTTGGTTGGAGGTATGAGAGTTATGGGAGCTAATTTTGATGGTTCTAGTCATGGAGTGTTTACTAAAAAACCAGGAAAACTTACCAATGACTTTTTTGTTAATCTTTTAGACATGAACATAAAATGGAAAGAAACTTCAAGCAAAGAAGATATCTTTAAAGGCAAAGATCGTAAAACAAATAAAGTTAAATGGACTGGAACTAGAGCTGATTTGATTTTTGGATCAAATTCTCAACTAAGAGCTTTAGCTGAAGTTTATGCAACTGATGATTCACTTGACAAATTTGTTAATGATTTTATATCTGCATGGACAAAGGTTATGAATGCAGATCGTTTTGATCTAAATTAAATAATTAAAAACAATTATGGCTCAAGTAAGTTTTGAAGACTTTTATAAGGTCCCTGAATTAAAATTTGATATTTCAAAATTGAGAAGTGATTTAGATTCAATTCTTGAAAATAAAAAGTTTAATTCTCCAGGTGTCACCCATTTTGGTGCTATTTCTTTAAATCAAATTCCTAATGATGAGAGTTCTATTAAAGGAAACAATATACGAGGAAAATATTGGACCATAGCAGATGAAACTGGCAAGGAAGTATCAAGAGATATTGATATTGACGAGTCTAAATATACACAATTAGTTCCAGAATTTAACAACACGTACTTTAGCGAAGTTTATGAGGTATTAAGCAAAAGGTTTAAGCTTGGAAGGGTAAGACTTTTATTAAAGGAACCAAGATCAACTTTAAGTTGGCACAAAGATCCTGAATGTAGATTACATATACCAATCGTAACTAATGCTGGATGCTCAATGGTTATAGAAAATGTTGCAAAACATTTGCCAGCAGATGGAAGTGTATGGATTACAAATAACACTAAATATCATAATTTTTTTAATGGTGGTGAACAAGCACGCGTTCATCTTGTAGCTTGTGTTCTTGACAATCCTTTTAAAAATTAATTACTTAGATATTCCCCAAAGATTTTCTTTATCCACCCAACCAGTAAATTTTCCAGTTTCTACACTACACCATTTTTTTTTACATTCTTTTACAATAAGCAACCTACCCTTTTTTAATTGAGCAATTGGTTTTGCAAATGATGATGGTTTTTTAAATAAAATTTTTAAATCAGTTGAGATGACAGAATTATTATTTTTTAATTGAGAAACATGAATCCAACCACTGTTATTTTTCATGTCAATTATTCTTCTAAAATTTTCTTTTTTATCTATCTGTTTAAGTGGAAGATTAATTTTTTTATAAACATATTTAACATCAGAGTCAAAACTAGGACCATACCGAACATTAACTTTATTTTTTTTCAAAGACAAAAAAGTTTCAGCCGTAGCGTTACAAGAAACAAAAAATATTAAAAAAAATAAAGTATAAATTTGTTTTTTCATTATCTGCATTCACATTTTTTTCTTTTATTTATTTTTACTTTTCTAAAATTCAAATTTAATAAGTCTATAATTAATATTGAGCGTTCTAAATTTTGACCAATATTAAGTACCTTTTTTAATATCTCATTGGCCTGCATTGTTCCTATTATACCAGCTACAGTTCCTAAAATTCCTTCATATTCACAGTTTAAAATATCGTCCGAAATACTTTCTTCCTGATAAAAACACTTTAAACAAGGATCTTTTTTGTTTTTAAAGTTAAAAGTGAAAATATGACCATCAAATTTACTAATAGCTCCAGTAACAAGAAATTTTTTATTTTTAAGACTTAAATCATTAATTAAAAACTTACTTTTAAAATTGTCTGTACCGTCAACAATATAATCATAATTTTTGATTATTTTATCTGCATTTATATTGTTTAATTTAACAGCGAAAGCATTAACTTTGGTTTTTGGATTAATATTCTTTAATTTTTGCTGGGCTACTTTAACTTTTAGCTTATTCAAATCTCTTTCATCATATAAGCTTTGTCTATGAATGTTAGATGCACCAACAATATCATGATCTATAATTCCTAATGTACCAATTCCAGATCTAGTTAAAAATTCTGCAACTGAGCAGCCTAACCCTCCCATACCAATTATAAGAACTTTGGAATTTAGAATTTTTTTTTGGCCTAAAGCTCCAATATTTTTTAGAATTATTTGTCTTGAAAACTTTTCAATTTCTTTTTTACTTAGTTTTAAAGTCATTTCCCTGTTGAACCAAAACCACCTTTGCCTCTTACTGTATTAGGAAGATCATCAGTTTCCTCAAGATCTATTTTAACAACCGGTGTTA
>CACFMU010000014.1:0-19427 GCA_902567435.1 uncultured Pelagibacteraceae bacterium | reverse complement strand
AAATGAAGAAACTCAAGTTGTTCAAACTTTTAAGAAACGTTTAAAAATGAATCTAATATATGTGAATGCTGAAAAAGAATTTTTAAAAAGATTATCTAATGTTTCAGATCCTGAAAAAAAAAGAAAAATTATTGGTAATTTATTTATTAAAATATTTGAACATTATGCTAAGAAGATTAAGAATGTAAAATTTTTAGCTCAAGGAACTCTTTATCCAGATTTAATTGAAAGTAAGTCTGTTACAGGAAGTCAAACTTCAAAAATAAAATCTCACCATAATGTGGGAGGCTTGCCTAAAAGAATGAAATTAAAACTTGTTGAGCCATTAAAGTTTTTATTTAAAGATGAAGTAAGAAAGCTCGGTTTAGAATTAAATTTAAGTAATGAAATTATATCAAGACATCCTTTTCCAGGCCCAGGTCTTGCAATTAGAATGCCCGGTGTAATCACAAGAGAAAAAATAAAAATTTTAAAAGAAGCTGATTATTATTTTATTCAAGCATTAAGAGACCATGGATTTTATCACAAAATATGGCAAGCTTACGCTGCATTACTACCTGTAAAAACAGTAGGTGTTATGGGAGATAATAGAACTTATGAATATTTATGTTTGTTAAGAGCAATTACTTCTGAGGATGGAATGACAGCCGATTTTTATGAATTTAAAAAATCATTTATGCAAATTATCTCAAATAAAATTGTTAATAGCATTAGAGGTATTAATAGAGTAGTTTATGACGTTACTTCTAAGCCACCTAGCACAATTGAATTAGAATAAATGTTAACAAAAATTTTATTCTTTTTTTACAAAAATTGGAAATCATATACATTTTTAATTTTTTTAATAATTACATTTCTTTCTCTATATCCATTACCTAAACTGCCCGGTATTCATGGAACAGATAAAATTCATCATTTAATAGCTTATTCTGCACTTACGGTTTGTATTGGACTCAGAAGACCATCAAATTATTTTATATTAATATTTTTTTTTTCTTTTTACAGTGGTTTAATAGAAATTATTCAACCTTATGTAAATAGGTTTGGAGAGATGGAAGATTTTCTATTTAATAATTTAGGTATTTTGATTGGTTTTGTATTTGGAACTATAATAAGTAAAATATTTACAAAACCGTCTAGCACTATTGAATTAGAATAATTTTATAATTATAAACTATTTTAATTAAGTTTTAAGATCAATTTAAAAAAAATGAAAAAAAAAATTTTAAATTTTATAAAAAAAAAAAATAAATCAAAGATAGTAAGTTTAACAGCTTACTCAAAAAATATTGCCTCAATTTTAGATAATTTTTGTGATTTAATTTTGGTAGGCGATTCCCTTGGATCTGTTTTATATAATTATAAATCTACAAGAGAGGTCACATTAAATATGATGATTGAACATTCTAAGAGTGTGAGAATGGGAGTTAAAAAAAGCTTAATGGTTGTTGATATGCCTTACAATACTTACAGAAACTCTAAAGAAGCATTAATAAATGCTAAAAAAATCATGACAAAAACCAAATGTGATGCAGTGAAATTAGAAGGTGGAAAGAAAATTTTTAAAATTGTTAAATTATTAGTAAAAAATAATATTCCTGTTATGGGACATCTTGGTGTATTACCGCAATCAGCAAAAAAATTTAAATTTAAGGGAAAAAAGATTTCAGAACGTAAAAAAATACTAAATGAAGCAAAACTATTAGAATCTGCTGGAGCATTTTCAATGGTCTTAGAATGTGTAGAAAGTAGCTTAGCAAAAATTATAACCAAAAATGTTAATATTCCAACAATTGGTATTGGAGCATCTGCGAACTGTGATGGCCAAGTCTTAGTAACAGATGATCTTTTAGGTCTAAACCTAATAAATGTCAGATTTGTAAAAAAATATTCTAATATTAGAAAAGAAATTGTTAAAGCTGTTTCAAATTATTCAAAAGAAGTAAGAAAGAAAACATTTCCTTCAAAAAAACACTCTTATTAATTAAAAATATTTAATAAAGTCTTCATTTATTTTAAGTATCTCCAGGTCAACTAATCCACCAATAATTAATTGAAGTCCAACTATAAGAATAAATACTAAACCAACATAAGCTATCCACATATGTTTTTGAATGTATTTTGCCATAATTGTTGCTAATGCTCCTGTTAAAACAACTGATAAAACTAGTCCAAAAATCATAAAGCCAAAATAACCTTTGGCAGCACCAACTACACCAATCACATTATCGAAACTGATTGTAATATCTGCAAATAACACCTTATATATACTTTGAATGTAGGATGGTTCCTTACCTTTTTTTGCTGGAGTTTTAACTTTGGTTTTCATCTCAACCAAATCTTTTCTTAAATCATTTACTATCCAAATTAAAAGTAAACCACCCAGAATTTTAATGAAATAAAATTTAAAAAGATAAGTTGCAAATATTGCAAAAACAACTTTAAACACTAATGCACCAGCTACTCCCCATAAAATGATTTGTTTTCTATATTTTGGAACAAAATTAGCTGCTATCAGGCCAATAATTATGGCGTTATCAGCGGCTAAAATTATATCTATGAAGATAATTTGCAGTAATATGATGGCTTCTTCAATCAAGGTGTATTGATAATATTAAAATATTACAGGAAAGCAATATATTAAAGATTTAATTATAAACAATTTTTTAAATTGATTTTGAACTAGATTCATAATGAAATAACTATTTTAAAAAAGGAGTATTGATGAAAATAATAAATAAAGTGTTAACAATTTTTTTTGCATTATTGTTAACTTCAAATTTTGCATCATCTGCAGAAAAATGGGATATGGCACTAGCTTATGGTGCATCTAATTTTCATTCTGCAAATGCTACGGAATTTGCTAAAAATGTATCAGATAAAAGTGGTGGTAAACTAACTATAGTAACTCACCCTGGTGGATCATTATACAAAGGTGGAGAAATCTTTAGAGCAGTCCGAACTGGACAAGCTCAAATTGGAGAAAGATTTATGTCTGCTTTAGGTAAAGAAGATCCTTTATTAGAAATAGACTCACAACCTTTCTTAGCTTCATCGTATGATGATGCAATGAAACTATACATGGCTTCAAAACCAGAAATTGTTAAAGGCTTAGACTCAAAAGGTTTAGTCTTTTTATATGCTGTACCATGGCCAGCTCAAGGTCTTTATAGCAAAAAGGAGATCAACTCTAAAGATGATCTTAAAGGTTTAAAGTTTAGAGCTTATAACTCGTCTTTAATTAGATTGGCTGAACTAACAGGAATGGCACCAACTAAAATTGAAGCGGCAGAAATAAGTCAGGCTTTTTCAACTGGAGCAGTTGAAAGTATGATTACATCACCTACTACTGGAAAAAATAGTAAAATATGGGAAAATGGTGTGAAGTATTTTTATGATATCGCAGCTTGGTATCCAAAAAATATGATAATTGTAAACAAAGATGCTTGGAGCAAGTTAGATTCTGCAACTCAAAAATTAGTTATGTCTGAAGCTGCTATAGCTGAAAAAAAAGGTTGGGCTCTTTCTAAAAAGGGAAATACAGCTGATAAAAAAGCTTTGGCAGATGCAGGTATGACAGTAGGAAAAGTCAACTCTGCTTTGAACAATCACTTTAAAGAAGTTGGATCAACAATGTCAAAAGAATGGGCTAGTAGAGCTGGTTCTAGAGGACAATCTGTTCTAGCTGCTTACAATTAAAAAGTTATATTATATATTAATAAAGGCCGTTTAAATTAAAACGGCCTTTTTATTATGATAAAACAAATTAATAAAAATTTAAGTCTTCTTTATATTGGGTCAGGTTATTTAGCTGCTTTTTTTTTAATAGCAGTACTACTGTTTATACTTACAGGTATCTCATCTAGAATTTTTGGTTTTTATATAAGAGGTTTAGCTGAGTACTCAGGCTACTCCATGGCTGCATCATCTTTTTTTGCATTGTCATATACATTTTATGACAAAGCTCATATTAGAATAACTTTATTTTTAGAGAAACTAAAACCACTAAATAAAAAATTAGCTGAGATTTGGTGCTTGTTTGTTGCAACAATTTTTTCAGGGTTTTTAGCATTTTATTTTACTAAAATGACTTATATCTCTATTAAATTTGAAGAACGTAGCGAGGGAGCAGATGAGGTTTTAATATGGATACCTCAATCTTCTGTAGCACTTGGTTCTATTATTTTTTTTATATGTGTATTTCATCATTTAATTAATTCAGTTTTAGGTAAAAAAATTAAATAGTTATGAATGAAGTATTTTTAACAATCTTTTTTATTTCTCTACTATTATTTTTACTTGGATCAGGAGTTTGGGTTGCTCTAAGTATGATTGCTGTTTCAGCAATTGGCATGATGTTTTTTACAACTAGACCAGTTGGAGATGCTATGGCAACTACCATTTGGGGGACAAGCTCGTCATGGACTTTAACTGCATTACCATTATTTGTTTGGATGGGAGAAATATTATTTAGGACAAAGCTCTCAGAAAATTTATTTAAAGGTCTGTCTCCATGGTTATCAAAATTACCTGGAGGATTAATTCATGTTAATGTTGTTGGTTGCGGATTATTTGCTGCTATTTCAGGATCTTCAGCAGCAACTGTTGCAACAGTAGGCAAAATGTCAATACCAGAATTAAGAAAAAGAAAATACCCAGAAAAAATTCTTCTTGGAAGTTTAGCTGGCTCAGGAACTCTTGGATTATTAATTCCACCATCAATAATATTGATAATATATGGAGTTACAATTGAAGACTCTATAGCTAAACTATTTATGGCAGGAATTCTTCCAGGAATAATGCTTGCAGTTATATTCATGCTTTATGTTGTTATTTGGTCGACAATTAACAAAAAGCAGATGCCTACAATTTCTGAAAATTTCTCATTTTTAGAAAAAATTAAAAAATCAAAACAATTATTACCGGTTGTTTTGCTTATAACTGCAGTCATTGGATCAATTTATACCGGTATAGCAACTGCAACAGAGGCCGCATCACTAGGTGTTGTTGGTGCATTAATTTTATCTTTATTTCAAGGAACTCTAAATAAAAACTCATTTAAATTATCTTTATTAGGAGCAACAAAAACATCATGTATGATTGCATTTATTTTAGCTGGTTCTACTTTTCTTTCATTAGCAATGGGCTTTACAGGTTTACCTAGAAATCTTGCAATTTGGATACAAGAATTAAATCTATCCCCTTATATGTTAATTTTTATTTTGACTATTTTTTACATTATTCTTGGAATGTTTTTGGATGGAATTTCAGCTGTAGTTTTAACAATGGCAATCATAGAGCCTATGATCAGACAAGCTGGTTTTGATATGATTTGGTTTGGAATTTATCTTGTTATTGTTGTCGAGATGGCACAAATCACTCCACCCGTAGGTTTTAATTTATTCGTATTACAAGGAATGGCAAATAAAGATATGTCATTTATTGCAAAAAGTGCTTTTCCACTCTTTTTACTTATGATCTTAGCAGTCATAATTATAATTATTTTTCCTGAAATAGCTTTATGGCTGCCAGATCAAATGTCTCAGAATATTAATTAAAATTAATATTTAGATTTTTTCTTTCCTTCAATTATTTCTTTAAGCTCATCGTATTCTTCACAATTACAAGTTTTTAAAATAGCAAGACGTTCTTTAGCTAAATCTATTCGATTTGTTACTACATAAAGCTCGCCTAAATACTCGTTAATACCAACGTGGTTTGGTTCAATCTGTAAACCTTGCAAATAATACATTTCACCGCCCTTGTAATCTCCAAGTTTTCTTGTTGTGAAACCAAGATAATTTAGAGTGTCTGCTTTATTAGGTGTTTTGCTATTAGATGCTAGTAATAGTTTTTGAGCTTTTTCGTATCTTTTTTTTGCTTTTTCTTTTTTATCTTTCTTTTCATATTTTTTGGCTGACTCAATAAGTTTAACTGCCTTATCGTAATCAGATTTTACTTTAGTAGAACTATCACTACTAGTTCCTGCTGAATATGAACTTACAGTTAGCAAAGTGAGTATCGAAAAAGTTAATAAAATTTTTTTAATCATTACAAAAATTTCTCCATTAAATTTAAAGGTTTTAAAATAAGTCCATTCTCTACTAAGTTTTCTCTTATCGATTTAGCAGTAGCGAGTGAACTTTCATTATCCCCATGTATGCATACAGAGTCTATTTCACAAGGTATCTGCTTTCCACTGTGACAATTAAGTGCCTGATTTTTTACCATATTTAACACATGTTTTTTAGCTTGTTCTGGATCTGTTATTAGTGCGTGAGATTTTTTTCTCGAAACTAAGTTTCCATCATCCTCATAATTTCTATCAGCAAAAATTTCACAGGCTATTTTCATATTTAATTTTTTTGCTGCCTCTTCCATTTTTGATCCGGTTGGTACTAGATAAATCAAATCTTTACTTATTTCATTGATAGCTTTAGCTAAAGTAGTTGCAAGCTCGATATCTTCGCATGCCATATTATTTAATGCACCGTGCGGTTTGATATGAGTAACCTTTTCCCCATGATTTTCAGATATTTTTTGTAAAATTTCGTATTGGTCAATAATTAATTTACGGATCTCAGCTGCAGATAGATTCATTCTCTGTCTTCCAAAATTTTCTGGATCGTTAAATGATGGATGGGCTCCAATACTAACGCTATTTTTTTTTGATATTTCCACTACTTGATTCATTGACTCGTTATCACCAGCATGAAAACCACAGGCGACATTAGCTGAATTTACTATTTGAAGTAAATCAGGATCATACTTATTAGAATGATGTTTAGATTTTTCACCTAAATCACAATTTATATTAATTTCCATAGTCTTAATTGTTGAAGTATAACATGACATGATAAAAAATATATCAAATCTTGGTGACGCAGCTTTATACTGTGATTTTGGTACTGAGGTTAACAAAGATATTAATTCCAAAGTAATTAAACTTTTTGAAACTATTAGAGAGAAAAATATAGAAGGAATAAATAACCTTACTCCTTCTTATAATAAATTAATAGTTTCCTTTGATCTTAAAATAACAAATTTTAAAAAAATTAAAGAAATAGTCGAGAATATTCAAATTAAGGAAACTCAAAAGTTAAATAATAAAAAATTAGAAATTCCTGTTTGTTGCGACTCATCATTTTCTCTAGATATTGAAAGGTTAGAAAAAAAATTAAATTTGGATAGAGAGCAAATTTTAGAAGTTTTTTTTAATAAAGAATTTTTTTGTTATATGACTGGATTTATTGCTGGTATGCCATTTTTAGGAGATTTAGAGGAAAAAATGAGAGCACAACGTTTAGAAACTCCTAGAGTAAAAGTACCAAAAGGATCAATAGGACTTACAGAACAATTTGCAAATATCTATACTTTTGAAAGCCCTGGTGGGTGGAACATTATTGGAAATACTCCATTAAATGTATTCGATATTGCAAAAGAAAAAGAACCCAATCTTATTAATCCTGGAGACAAAGTAAAATTTAAAAGAATATCAATGGAAGAGTATAAAGACTTAAATGGATAATAATTATTTTGAGATAAAAAGGGCAGGTATAAATACAACTTTTCAAGATAAGGGAAGAAATAATTTATATCACATAGGAATTCCTTTTAGTGGAGCCATGGATAATAGAAATTTTCTTTTAGCAAATAAATTAGTTGGGAATAAAGTTGATTCACCAGTAATTGAATTTGCATACCAGGGACCTTTATTAAAGTTCAATGGTGACAAGATAACAATAACTGTTACCGGAGATGTTATTTTTAAATTAAATAAAAAAAATAATGAAATAGAGGGAAGATGTTACGAAACCTATCAACTAGAAAATGGTGATGAGATTAATATTTTATCAACCAATAAATCTGTATATGGTTATTTAGCAATTAGTGGAGAGATTGATTTAAAATTTCAATGGGGAAGCTGCTCTATAAATACTAAAGCTAATATTGGATCAAATGATGGAAAAAAACTTACCAATGAACAAAAAATAAATATCCATAAAATAAATTCAAACCAAAAAAATAAAAAAATTGATTATTTAAATTCGAAGATAGAAAATATTAGAGTTATTAAAGGTACTAATTTTGATTATTTTTCAGAAGAAGGAAAAAAAACTTTTTTTGAAAAACAATTCACAGTTTCGAAATTATCCGACAGAATGGGCATGAGATTAGAGGGTCCAAAAATTGAAAATATAGTAAATACAAATATTAAATCAGAAGGTTTATTAAAAGGAGTTATACAGGTCCCAGCTGATGGAAATCCAATCATTATGTTATCAGACCATGGTACAATTGGTGGATATCCAAAAATTGGAGTAGTTGCCAGTGTTGATTATGACAGATTGGTTCAAATTTCACCTGGATCAAAAATAAAGTTTAAAGAAATAGATTTATCTGATGCAGAAACTTTATTTAAGCTATATGAGATGGAAACTCAAAATTTAATCTCACAAATTTAATGAATTTAATATCAAAATTACCAGGACCTTTTTTAATTTTTTTAGGTGCTTTTAGTCTAAGTTTTGGTGGGTTAATTGTTAAATCATTTGAAGGCGCAACTTTATGGCAAATTTTATTTTGGAGATCTTTATTTTTCTCACTTACAGTTCTGACGTTTCTTTTAATAAGTTACAAAAAGAAAACATTTAAATCATTTAAAGACTCTGGTTTTCCAGGATTTTTTGGAGGTATTATTTTATCTTTTGGTTTCTGTGGATATGTATTTGCTATGTATAATACTACTGTTGCTAACACAAATTTTATTATTTCACTTCAAATTTTATTTCTTGCGATATTTGGATATTTTTTTTTAAAAGAGAAGATTTCAGCTATCACATTAACATCAATTATTTTAGCAATGACAGGAGTTTTGCTTATGGTTGGAAATTCATTAACACCAGGTGAATTATCAGGAAATTTAGCTGCTTTTACAATGCCAATTACTTTTGCAGTGTTAATTATGATAGTCAGAAAATTTCCAACAGTAGATATGGTTCCAGCACAATTTGTTGCAGGTATTTGTTCTTGCTTAATCGGTTATTTACTTTCATCAAAGATAATGATTTCACCACATGATATTTTTTTAGGTTTTGTTGCTGGTTGCTTTCAAGTTGGTCTTGGATTTATATTTATAACAACTGGAGCTAGAACAACCCCTTCAGCAATGGTAGGAATAATCATGTTGTCAGAGTCTGTTTTAGGACCTCTTTGGGCTTTTTTATTCGTGAGTGAAAGACCCTCATTATTTGGATTAATCGGAGGAGCCATCATTTTATTTGCTGTACTTATACAATTTTACTCACTTCTGGTTAAGAGTAAAAAAAGTATCTCTCACTAAACTTAAATAGATTAACTTTAAGATTAAATTAAACACAATCTTTCATGTGTTTAATACTTCATATTCCACTATCGACTCAATTGTAAATTTAGATTACTATACTTCAAAATATTTAGACAATGATTAATTTAATTGAAAGGATATAATATGATTGCTAAAAAAATTTGTAAGACACTACTAAAAGTGTTTGCAATTGCTTTCTTTGCCCAAGCCGCTTATGCAGAGGTAACTCTTAAGCTTGGAACCACTGGTAGACTAGGTATGCCAATTGGTGATGCAATAGATCAAGCATTAATACCAGCCTTGGCAAAAGCTTCTGGTGGTAAAATGAAAATTGAACCACATTATCAAAAAAGCTTATGCGCTGAACAAAAATGTGGTGAACAAGCCAATCAAGGGCTTATAGCTTTATGGACTAGTTCAACTGCAAACTATGGTAATTTTGGACCAGAGTTAGCAATTTTCGATTTGCCATTTATTTTCAAATCACTAGAAGATGCAAAAAGAATATCAGATGAATGGTTAGCTGAAAGGCAGTGTAAACTTGCTCTTGAAAACGCTGGTCATATTTGTCTTTCTGTATATTCAAGTGGTGGATTTAGACAGCTTGGAAATGCAACTAAACCAGTTCATGTTCCAGACGATATGAAGGGATTGAAATGGCGTACTACAAAGAGTCCAGTTGAGTTCATGCTAGTTAAAAATTGGGGCGCAACTCCAACTCCTTATGACTGGAGCCAGTTATACTCAGGTCTACAGTCAGGTGTAGTTGAAGGTCAGTATGTTGCTAGTCCATGGCAGCACGTAGCAAAACTTCATGAAGTAGCAAAATATTTCACTGAAATTGGTGGTATGTGGTCAGGAAACATTCTAGCGATGGATGCAAAACAGTACAATGCATTGTCTGATCAGCAGAGAAAATGGTTACACAAGGCAGCTGATGCTTATGGAGAAAAAGTTAACGAGTTAGATAATGCTTGGATTAAAAATGGTGAAGATGCCATTAAAGCATCTGCTAAAGAGTGGTATGTACCAACTGAAGCTGAAATGTCTAAGTGGAGAGCAGGTGCAATTGGTGCTTGGTTAGACGCTAAAGGTACTTTTGAACCAGAAGTAGCTAAAAGAGTACTTCTAGAACAAGGAATGGATGGATTCGTAGCTCAGTTAGAGAAAGCTGGGGCTCTGTAAATCGTTCAAAGAAAAACTGTGTAAAGATCATTTAGCTCGATAAGAGTTAGATGATCTTTACCTTAAACAATTCATAACATATAAGTATCTATGGAAAGCATCATTCTACTCGTAGTACTCCTTTTTCTAATCTTATTAGGTGCTCCCATTGGCTTCATATTAATTCTTATACCATTTGTTTATATTTTATTTACCGACGCTGTACCGCTTGTTTTGATCCCTAGTCAAATGTTTAATGCTATCGACTCGGTGCCATTAACTGCAATTGCATTCTTTATGTTAACAGGTGAGTTAATGACAAGCGCAACAATTACAGACCGTTTAGTAGCTTTGAGCAGAGCATTAATCGGACGTATACGAGGAGGGTTGGCCCAAGTTAATGTTCTTGTGAGTATGTTTTTTGCGGGGATGAATGGTTCTGTAGTAGCAGATACAGCTACAGTTGGAGCATTAGTTTTACCAGCTATGAAAAAAGCTGGATATCCTGCTGCGTTTTCTGCTGCAGTTACAGGCGTAAGTTCAACCATAGGAGGGATAATTCCGCCTAGTATCATGATGATCGTACTTGCTAACTCAACAGAGATTTCTATTGCAGCATTATTCGCTGCTGGGATTATCCCAGGTGTATTGATAGGCGTTGTGATCATGATAATCAATCATTACTTTGCCATCAAATATAATTTTGAGCGTAGTGATGAACCATTTTCGATACGTCGAGCCGGTAAAGAATTATATAGATCGTCTTTCGCTCTTCTCATACCTTTAGTTTTGGTGGGTTCAGTAATGGGCGGTGTGGCATCAGTTGTTGAGGCTGGCGCTATCACAGCAATGGTTGCTTTATTAACAGGTGTATTCGTTTATCGAACTATTAAATGGAAAGAATGCACGGGTGCTTTTCGTCGGGCGTTCCGTAATTCAGCAATGGTTTTTATTATCATAGCTGCATCTGGACCCTTCAGTTGGTTACTTACATCTTTAGGTGCAATAGGTGATCTTGAAAGCTGGCTTCTAAGCCTCACAGATTCTCCTATTATCTTTATTTTAGCAGTGATTTTATTCATTTTTCTTCTAGGAACAGTAATGGACTCAGCGGTAAACATTATCATAGTTGGCCCAGTACTAGTTAACGTTATGGCTCAAGCTGGCTTTCCTGAGGTGCAAGCAGCTATCGTTGTAATAGTTGGCTTTTTAATAGGATCAGTGACACCACCTGTTGGTGTTGCGTATTTTACTGCTGCAACAATAGCACAGGTACGTCTAGAAAAGGTAGCTGTTGCATTAATTCCTTATCTAGTCGGGCTGTTTTTACTTTTATTTTTTATTCTTGTTATTCCTGAATTAACCATGTTTCTTCCAAACCTAATGAGTAGTTAGCGATATGTTGAAATTTTTAAACAACATTGACCGTTCTATCCATCGTATATTGGAAGCTATGTGCTCAATCTTTTTAGCTGCGATGGTTGGCTTCACTATTTATAATGTCACCATGCGATATGTTTTTAATAACCCTCCTGTTTGGGGAGATCTACTAACAGTATTAAGTAATATTTGGTTGATGTTTATAGCACTTTCTTTAACAGCTAGAGACAATGAGCATATAGCTTTAAATTTAATTTATGAAAAATTACCAAATAAAATATCACTATATATACGTCAGTTCTGGAAAGTAATGATTATGATAATTGGTATAGTTCTGATGATTTATGGAGTTGAACTTGTAGAGGGTATGCGTGGGAAATATTGGGAGATGTGGTATTTCGAAATTAGCTTTCAGGGTATTGAGTTCAAAGAGAATTATATGCCAAAAAAATATGCGGTTGCAATCTTGCCATTAGCTGGATTTTTGACAACAGCTGGTGCTCTAATTTCTTTTGTGAAAAAGACATAGTTTAATATATTTATTGTGACATTCTTCACTTACTTAGACTTTCTTTAATGTATACAAGTCGTAAAATCTTTGGTATTTTGTATTGTCAGCACATTATTTATAAATAAGTGTTGATGCAGACGGGAGACAGAATAGAGCCTTAGTATTAAGGAAAATCATTCGGCCGAAGGAGCAACTACCCAGGAAACTCTCAGGTAAAAAGGACCGTAACATATTAACTCTGGAAAGAGATTAAATTCTCGCCGAAGGAGCAAAACTCTCAGGCAAATATACAGATGGGTAAAACGAGTTAATATGGAAATAAAAAAGACTTCACTAAATAATCTACACAAAGACAATCAAGCTAAATTTGTAGAGTTTGCTGGTTATGAGATGCCAATACAATACAGCAAAGGTATTATTGAGGAACATAAATTTACAAGACTTCATTCTGGAATATTTGATGTATCTCACATGGGTCAGCTATTTATATATGGTGATGAAAACTTAACAGAAGTATTAGAAAAAATTTTTCCTTTAGATTTAAAAAATCTAAAACAAAACAGTTCTAAGTATAGTTTTTTAATGAACGAGGATGCTGGAATTTATGATGATCTAATTATTACTAAAATTGAAGATGGATATTTAATTATACTAAATGCAGCATGCAAAGATAAAGATTTTGAGATTTTATCCAATCTTCTAGGCGCGAAATTTAAAATGAATTTAGACAACAATAGATCATTGATAGCAATTCAGGGACCTAAGTCTGTTGAAATTTTAAACTCAATTATAAATGGGGTCGATCAACTAAATTTTATGTCAGGAAATTGGTTTGATTCTGATAATCAAAAATTATTTGTCACTAGATCAGGTTACACAGGCGAAGATGGATTTGAAGTATCAATTTCTAACGATAAAGCTGAAAAATTTGTGCAAAATCTAATTGAAAAAGGGGCACAACTTATAGGACTTGGGGCAAGAGATACCTTGAGATTAGAAGCTGGATTATGTTTATATGGTCACGAACTAAATTTAAATAAAACACCAATTGAAGCAAACCTTAAATGGGCAATCTCAAAATCAAGATTGTCAAATGGAGGTTTTATTGGATCAGAAAAAATTATGAACCAAATACAAGACGGAGCAAATCAAATAAGAGTAGGGATTAAACCTGAAGGTAGATTGATTGCTAGAGAAAAAACTAAAATATTTAATGATACAGAGTCACAAATCGGTGAGATAACAAGTGGAACGTTTGGACCAAGTGTAAATGGTCCTATAGCGATGGGTTATGTTGATAAAGAGTTTTCAAAAGTTGATACTAAGATTTTGCTTGAGGTTAGAGGAAAAAAATATCCAGCAAATATTTGTGCATTACCATTTTATAAAAAGAATTATGTGAAAGGAGTAAATTAATGAGTGAAGTAAAATTTTCGAAAGAACATGAGTGGATTACTTTAGAAGGAGATGTAGCGACAATAGGAATTACAAAGCATGCAACAGAAATGCTTGGAGATATAGTTTTTGCAGAACTTCCTGAAAAAGGATCTAATGTTGAAAAAGATGGCACTGCAGGAGTGGTAGAATCTACAAAAGCTGCTAGTGATGTTTATACACCAATTAGTGGCGAGGTAGTGGATACCAATCAAGCTATAGTTGATGACCCTTCTAAAATTAACGAAGACCCAGAGGGATCAGCATGGTTTTTTAAACTTAAAATGAAAGATCAATCTGAAATGGATAGTCTTATGAACAAAGATGAATACGAAAAATTTGCAAAGGAGAGCGCAAGTTAATGTTACACAATTCTCAAAAAGATTTTTTAAAAAGACACATTGGACCTTCAGATGGTGATCAAAATAAAATGTTGAAGGAGCTTAATTATAAATCACTAGATGATTTAATCAAAAGCACGGTTCCAGAAAAAATCCAACTAAAAGACGAATTAAATATTGGTGAGTCAAATTCAGAATATGAAGCATTAAGAAAATTAAAAGCAATTTCCAAAAAAAATCAAATTTACTCTAACTTTATAGGAATGGGTTATTACGGAACTTACACACCTTATGTAATTTTAAGAAATATTTTAGAAAATCCAGGTTGGTACACTGCTTATACACCTTATCAGCCCGAAGTAGCTCAAGGTAGATTAGAAATGCTACTTAATTTTCAACAAATGATTGTTGATTTCACAGGTATGGATATCGCAAATGCGTCTTTATTAGACGAAGGAACAGCAGCTGCAGAGGCTATGGGTTTAAGTCATAGATTAAATAAAAAAGATAGTAATTTAGTTTTTGTCTCAGAAAATTGTCATCCTCAAACAATAGACGTAATTCAAACAAGAGCAGAACCAATGGGTTTAAAAGTACTAGTTGGAGATGAAGATAAAGTATTGGATCAATTAAAAGAAGATTTGGTTTGCGGAATATTGCAATATCCAGGAACTTTGGGAGATATCAAAGATCCTAGTGAAGCAATAAGTAAAATCCATAAAAAAAATGGTAAGGCAGTCGTAGTTTCTGATTTATTAGCTTTAGCATTACTAAAAACTCCTAGAGAACTTGGTGCAGATATTGCTGTAGGAAGTTCACAAAGATTTGGAATTCCAATGGGTTATGGTGGACCACATGCTGCATTCTTTGCGACTAAAGATGAATTTAAAAGATCGATGCCAGGAAGAATTATTGGTGTGTCAGTTGATAGACATGGAAATAAAGCTTATCGATTGTCGCTTCAAACAAGAGAGCAACATATTAGAAGAGATAAAGCCACAAGTAATATTTGTACTGCTCAAGCATTATTAGCAATTGTTTCAGCTGCATATGCTATATATCATGGTCCAGAAGGTATCCGAACTATTGCTGAGCGAGTTTCTCAATTAGCTAAAAACTTTGCAGATAAATTAAAGCAATCAGGGTATGAGATTTATTCAGATCATTTCTTTGACACAGTCACAATTGTAACTAAGGAAAAAACTGATCAAATTTATAAAAATGCATTAGATCAAAAGGTAAATATCAGAAAAGTTAATTCTGAAATGCTAGCAGTTTCTTTTGATGAAAAGAAAAATGTTTATAGAGCAAATCAATTATTAAAAATTTTTAATGCAGCGGAGTCAATTAAAAGAGAGGATCCTTCTGCAAGTTTGCCTAATCTACCAAAAAATTTATTAAGAACATCAAAATATTTAGAACATCCTGTTTTTAATTCCTATCATTCAGAAACTGAAATGCTAAGATATTTAAAAAAATTAGAAGATAAAGATATAGCACTTAACAGAACTATGATTGCACTTGGCTCATGCACTATGAAATTAAATGCTACTGCTGAAATGATACCTATTTCATGGAGAGAATTAGCTGAGCCTCATCCTTTTGTTCCTATTGAACAAATGGAAGGATATAGAGCAATGTTCACTGATCTTAAAAATTGGCTAAGATCAATCACTGGTTTTTCTGGAGTTTCACTTCAGCCTAATGCAGGTGCTCAAGGGGAATATGCAGGATTAATGGTAATTAGAAAATATCATTTAGATAGAGGCGAAGAAAATAGAAATATTTGTTTAATACCAAGTTCAGCACACGGAACTAACCCAGCTAGCGCTCAAATGGTTGGCATGAAAGTGGTTGTAGTTGATTGTGACAAAGAAGGAAATGTTGATTTTGAAGACTTAAAGAAAAAAGCCGAAACACACTCTGAAAACCTTGGAGCATTAATGGTCACATACCCATCTACTCATGGTGTATTTGAGGAAAAAATCACTGATATATGTAAATTAATTCACGAACATGGTGGTCAAGTTTATATGGATGGTGCAAACTTAAATGCGCTTGTCGGTATAGCAAGACCTGGTAATTTTGGTCCAGATGTTTGTCATATAAATTTGCATAAAACATTCTGCATACCACATGGTGGAGGAGGACCAGGAATGGGACCGATAGCATGTAAAAAACATCTGCAAGTTTATCTACCAAATCATCCAGTTGTTAAAGATTGTGGACCTGCCACAGGAATAGGGTCAGTTTCAGCAGCACCATGGGGAAGCTCAAGTATTTTATCAATTTCTTGGATGTATATTAAAATGATGGGATCTCAAGGTTTAAAACTAGCTACACAAGTTGCAATATTAAATGCAAATTATATAGCCCATAGACTCAAAAACCATTATCCAATTCTTTATAAAGGCTCAAACGGAAATGTGGCCCATGAATGCATAATTGACATTCGATCTATTAAAAGTGAAACGGGTATTACGGAAGAGGATATAGCTAAAAGATTGATAGATTATGGATTTCATGCACCAACAATGTCATGGCCAGTAGCTGGTACAATGATGATTGAGCCAACAGAAAGCGAGAGCTTATCTGAATTGGATAGATTTTGTGATACTTTAATTAAAATTAAATCTGAAATAGACATGATCAAGTCAGGTAAATTTGATAAAGTTGATAATCCAATTAAAAATGCGCCACATACTGATATTGAATTGGCTTCTGATGAATGGAATCATAAATATTCAAGAGAGCAAGCTGCATATCCAGCAAAATTCTTAAAAACAAATAAATTTTGGCCTCCAGTTGCAAGAGTGGATAATGTATACGGGGATAAAAATATTTTTTGTACTTGTCCAAGCATGGATGAGTTTAAAGAAGATGCAGCATAATAATTAATGAAAATTGCTGTTATTGGGTCAGGTATATCAGGATTAAGTTCAGCCTATTATTTATCAAAAAAACATAAAGTTGATTTGTTTGAAAAGCAAGATCGATTTGGAGGACATTCTTATACTCTTGATGTTGTTTATAACGAAAAGGAAAAAGTTGCAGTTGATATTGGTTTTATGGTTTTTAATAAAGTCACATATCCAAATTTAATAAAATTTTTTGATGAAAATGATGTAAAAATTGAAAAAAGTGACATGTCATTTTCAGTTACAGTCAAAGAAAGTAATATTGAATATTGTGGCAAAGGCTTAAACGGTATTTTTTCTAATCGACAAAATTTGTTTAATATCAAATTTGTCAAAATGTTTTTTGAAATCTTAAATTTTTATAAAAATTGTGAAAATTTAGATGCTAACAATCTGGACAAACACATTACGCTTGGAGAGTATTTAAAAAAAATAAAAAAATCAAAATTCTTTGTTGATTATCACATCATTCCTATGGTTTCAGCAATATGGTCAATGCCTCCTTATGAGGCTTCTCAAATGCCAATGGTTTTTTTTCTTAATTTTTTTAAAAACCATGGATTATTTAAACTTAAAAATCGTCCACAATGGTACACTGTTTCTAATAGGAGCAAAACATATGTGAATAAAATTCTATCAAGTATAAGTGGGGAATATTTCAAGAATTATGAAATGAATAAAGTTATAAGAGAAAACAATCTAGTAAAAGTTTATTATGGATCTGAGAATGAATTTTTTACTTATGATAAAGTAGTGCTCGCTTCTCATGCAGATGAAACTTTAAATATTATTTCAGATTTAACAACTCAAGAGAAAGAAATTTTAAGTAATTTTAAATATAGAAAAAATAAAGCAGTCATTCATTCAGACGAAAGTTCAATGCCAAAAAATAGAAAAGCCTGGTGTTCTTGGAATTCTTCGTTAAATCCAAAAGATAATCAACAATCTTCAGTCACTTATTGGCTAAATCAATTACAAAACCTCAAAATAGATAAGAATATTTTTTTAACTATAAATCCTTTTTTCAATATCAATCCTGATCTGATTTATAATACAATAGATTTTACTCACCCTTATTATGATCAAAAAGCTTTAGAAAATCAGTCAAAATTAAGATCAATTCAAAATATTAACAATACTTTATACGCGGGCAGTTATTTTGGTTACGGATTTCATGAAGATGGCATAAAATCTTCTATTGAAATGCTTAAAACCTTAAATGATTAATTCTTCAATTTACAATGGCCAGGTTATTCACAAAAGATTTAAACCAAAAGTTCATTATTTTAAATACAATGTTTTTTCATTACTAATAGATCTATCTGAATTAGATCAGTTAGATAAAAAAATTAATCTTTTTTCCTATAATAGATTTAATTTAGTCAGTTTCTATGACAAGGATCATGGTGATAGAAATGGAACCTCCTTGATAGAGTGGGTAAATAAAAATTTAGAAAAAAATAAAAATTTCTACAGAAAATATAAGTATTAAATTATTATGTTACCCAAGAATTTTTGGATTTGTATTCAATCCTTTGAGTGTATTTTACGTATACAATCAAAGCAAACAACTTATTGCAATTTTGTATGAAGTTAAAAATACATTTGGTGAACAACATACTTATATATTTAGAGTTGAGGAAGATAATAATTTAATTCAAAACAATTGTTCAAAAAAGTTTCATGTATCTCCTTTTATTGAAATGAAATGCAATTATTTTTTTAGAATATTAAAACCAGGAAATAAAATATCAGTTATAATTGATCAATACGATAGTGAAGGTAAGATTTTATTTGCTTCTCAAGAGGGTGCAAGAACTGATTTAAACTCAAAGTATTTACTTAAATCATACATAAAACATCCAATAATGACCTTTAAAATTATATTAGCGATACATTATGAAGCGTTTAAATTGTGGGCAAAAGGAATTAAATTTATTAAAAAAAATATTAAAATTAAGAACAATATTACGATTGAAAATTAATGATTTTACATACTATAGCAGATAAAATAGTTTTTAGTACTCTCAATAAAGTTGTTTATGGTTACATAGAAATAACAACTATTTCAGGTCAAATCTTAAAATTTGGTAACCCAGATCAAAAATTAAAAGCAACTTTAAAAATTAAAAATCCAGCATTAAATTTTAATTTGATAAAAAAAGGAAGCGTTGGGTTTGCTGAGTGTTATATGCGAGATGAGTTTAAAACTGATAATTTGTCTAATTTAATTGAATTTACAGCTAGAAATATAGACATTGTTCATAAATTTTCTGGAATATTAGATCTTAAATTCCTTAATTTTATTAAAAATAAATTTGTCAAAAATACAA
>CACFMU010000013.1:0-19513 GCA_902567435.1 uncultured Pelagibacteraceae bacterium | reverse complement strand
AATAGAAATAAGAAGGGAATAGCATTAAACTTAAAAGATAAAGATGGAATAGAAATTTTTAAGAAAATGGTTAAAAATTCTGATGTAGTTTTAGAAAATTTTAGAAAAGGTACATTAGAAAAATTAGGTATTGGTTATGATGTAATTTCTAAAATAAATCCAAAAATTATTCTCTGTGAAATTTCTGGATATGGTAGAACAGGTCCTTATGCAGATAAAGGTGGGTTCGATTTAGTAGCTCAAGGTATGAGTGGTTTAATGAGTATTACTGGGGAAAGTAAAGATAAACCACCAATGAAAGTTGGTGCTCCCATCACAGATATTACTGCTGGCTTGTTGGCTACAAGCGGTATTCTTGCAGCATTGGTTCATAGAAATAAAACGGGCGAAGGTCAAAAAGTTGATACCTCTTTATTCGAGGCTGGAATTGTACACACTTATTGGCAATCAGCTATTGCTGGAGCAACAGGAGAATCTCCTGGTCCATTAGGATCAGCACATCCATTAACTGCCCCTTATCAAGCATTTAAAACTAAGGATAAGTGGATCACAGTAGGTGCTTCTAATCAAAATACTTGGTTAATGTTATTAAAAGCGATTGATCGAATGGATTTACAAGAAAATAAAATGTTTTCATCAAACTTCAATAGAAAAGAAAATATCACGCAACTTGTAGAGATACTTAATAGTGAATTGATAAAAAAAACATCAAAAGAATGGTTAAAAATTTTTGATGATAATGGTTTACCTTGCGGTCCAATAAATTCGATTAACGAAATGTTCGTGGACCCTCAAACAATTGAAAGAGAAATGATAATTGATGTAGATAATAAAAAAGCAGGAAAAAGCAAAGCTATTGGAATGCCTATTAAATTTTCGAAAAGTAAAACTGAAAAATCTAAAGGTGCACCTAACTTAGGTGAACACACAAAAGAAATCATGAAAATTTTTGATTACAATGACAAACAAATAGATGATTTTTATAATAGAAAAATAATAATTTAATTTACTGTTTCGAAAATTTGAAATAGTAATTCAGATACGTGTTTCCCTTTTTTTTTAGATAAATCAGAAATCTGATGCCTACAACTTGTACCATTAGCTACAATAAAATCTTTTTCATCACTATTATTAATCGCTGGTATCAATGATAAATTTGCCATTTTTTTGGATACTTCATAATTTTTACTATCATAACCAAACGAACCAGCCATACCACAACAACTTGAATCTATCATTTCATTTTTGATATCTAACTCAGATAAAAGATTTTTAAGTCCCTTCATTCTATCTTGCGACTTTTGATGACAATGACCATGAATTAATACATTTTGATCAAATTTATTCATTTTGATTTTATTATCATTCTTGATTTCTTCTAATACAAATTCTTCTAATAAATAAAATTTATTTTTTATTTTATCTTTATTTTTAACATTTTTTAATTTTTGATACTCATCACTAAATGTTAACAAACAAGAAGGTTCAATTCCAACTACTGGTAAATTAAAATAATTATTATCGATAATATAATTATTAAAACGATTTAGTTCCTCTGATGCTTTATCTAATTGACCGTATGATATGTAGGTTCTACCACAGCATAGTGCTCTATTTAATTTGTCTTTTCCAAAACTTGGTATAATCACTTGGTAACCAAACTTATTTAGTACTTTAATTGAATAAATTAAATTTTGATTTTCAAAATTAATATTAAAAGTATCTGCAAATAAAATTACTTTTTTTTCAGAATAAGATTGACCGTTGTATATTTCTCTTAAGCTACTTTGATTTTGTACTTCTGGCATTTCTCTTTCAACTGCAAATCCAAATTTTTTAACTATAATTGAGATTAATGGTAAATGTTTTACTTTATTAAATATTGGAGCAATGATCTTTAATAACCAAATAAGTCTTGGCATATTGGATGTAATTATGTCTTTGATAGGCATATTAAATTTTTTATAATAATGAGATAGAAACTCACTTTTCATTTTTGCCATATCAACAGACATTGGACATTCTCTTTGACAAGCTTTACAACTTACACAAAGTTCCATAGTTTCATACATTTCTTTTGATGCGAAAGATCCCTCTGGTAATTGATTTGATAATGCTAGTCTTAAAGTATTGGCTCTACCTCTAACTAAATCTTTCTCTTCTTTTGTGACCCTATAAGAAGGACACATTACTCCCGAGTCTAATTTTCTGCAGGCACCGTTATTATTACACATTTCAACAGCATCACTAAATTGACCCCAATTAGACCAATCATAATGAGTGTTTATATTTTGAGCTTGATATCCTGATTTATATCTCATTAAAGATCTATCATTTGATTTAAGTGGTCTTACAATTTTTCCTGGATTTAATAAGTTTTTACTATCAAAAGTATCTTTAATTTCTTCAAATACATTTGTAATCTCTTTACCAAACATCATTTCATGAAATTCTGACCTTACAATTCCATCACCATGCTCACCTGAGTGAGAACCCTTATAGTCTTTGACCATTTCAAAGGTCTCTTCTGAGATAGACTTCATGTTTTTTATATCTTCATCAGATTTCATATTTAATACAGGTCTAATATGAAGTGTTCCAACAGATGCATGAGCATAAAACATTCCACTAGTATTATATTTTTTAAATATTTCATTTAATCTAGCTGTATAATCAGCTAAATGATCTAGCGAAACAGCACAATCTTCAATAAACGCAACTGGCTTCTTATCTCCCTTCATGGACATCAAAATGTTTAGACCAGCTTTTCTAATTTCAAAAACTTCCTTTTGTTCATCTAGATTAGAATAATATGAAAATTGATTATTTTTATTTTGATTTAAAACTAAATACTCTAAATCTTTGATTTTCTTTTCATAAATACTTTGCTCAGTATCAATAAATTCAACCATCAAAACTGCTTGAGGGTTTCCTTTAATATATTTTTTTATACCCTCTGAATACATAGGTATTTCTTTTGCTAAATTTAATAAATTTTGGTCCATTAATTCGACACATGTGGGTTTTAATTTAACTATCTCTTTGGTTAATTCCATTGCTTGATGAAAATTATTAAAATAACAAACACCTAATATTTTATTTTTTGGTATTTCAGAAAGTTTTAATTTTATTTTGTTAAATAAAGATAAAGTACCCTCTGATCCAACCAATATATTTGATGAATTAAAACCGTTAGGGTCTATTAAATCAATGTTGTACCCCCCAACTCTTCTTTGTGTAGTTGGCCAATTTTCATCAATCTCGGCCCCAACTCTTTGTCTTAAATCAATAAATTTATCAATTATTTTATAAAGTCTGTCTTGATTATTTTTTTGTGCCAAATAGTTTTTTTGGATTTCATCAAAAGTATGTATTGAACCATCATCTAATATTGTCTCAATCGCTAATACATTATGAACCATGTTTCCATAATATAAAGATCTTGAACCACATGAATTATTTGCAGACATCCCACCAATTGTTGCCCTACTACTTGTTGATACATCAACTGGAAACCATAACCCATAAGGTTTTAGGTATGCATTTAAATGATCTAAAACTACACCTGGTTCTACCCAAACTGATTTTTCGTCAACATTTAAATCCAAAATTTTATTTTGGTGTCTTGAATAGTCTAAAACCAAACTTTCTCCAACTGTTTGTCCACATTGCGAGCTTCCACCACCTCTAGCCAGCAAAGGAATTGAGTTTTTTTGTGAGTACTCCATCACATTTAGTACATCGTTGGTGTCTTTTGGTAAAACTACTCCAATAGGTTTTATTTGATATACAGATGCATCTGTACTGTATCTTCCTCTAGAAAATTCATCAAATAAAGTTTTTCCATCAACTTTACTACTAATTTCTTTTTCAATTTTTAAAATTTGATCTGAACTAAACATTAATAAAATTAAATAAAGAATTATTTATTTTTGTAAACTAATTTACCGAACTTTTTTAACGCGGCTTCAGAAATTTGTAGCCCTAAACCTGGTTTTTCATTTAAATGTATCCATCCATTATCCATTTTATGAGGATTTTCAAATAATTCTGCCTGCAAAGGATCTCTTTCGTCATCAAAAGACTCAACAATTCTTCCTGATGGAGTTGAGGCTACTAAAGGAGCATGAATATAACAATCATGATGAGGCGCTATATCTATATGATTTAATTCACATAATGCTGAAAGTTTTTTTCCATTTGTAAATCCCCCAAACATCGTACAATCAAATTGTAAAATTTGAATTGCATCCTCTTCAATCATTGATCTGCATCCATAGGTTGTTATTTCACTTTCACCACCTGAAATAGGTATATCAGTTTGTTTAGATAATAATTTGAGAGTTCTCCTGTCATCTTCCCATCTTAATGGTTCTTCAATCCACGTAGGTTTAAACCTTTTAAATTCTGTAACACCTTCTATAGCTGTTTTAAGATCCCATGCTCTATTTACATCTATCATTAATTCTTTTTTTTCACCAATCACATTGCGAATAATTTCTAATCTTTTTGCGTCTTCTTTGATAGTCAATCCACCCACTTTAACTTTAAAACTTTGATGACCGATTTCGATTAATTTATTTAATTCTTCTTTTAGCTCTGTTTCACTTTTACCCTCGCGGTAATATCCACATGTCACATAAACTGGTACTTTGTTTCTAAAACCACCAAAAAGTTTATATAGAGGAATATTTGACGATTTCCCGATCAAGTCCCAACAAGCAATATCCAATGCAGCTGAAATTCTAATTATAGCTTCTTTGCTCCATCCTTTTTCATTACTAATTTTGGTATCAGTTAATTTAAAAATTTTTTGGTAAATTTTTTCAGGACAAAAGGGGTCTTCTCCAACTATCAAATCCGAAAGACCATTTGTGAAAGGTTTTATTAGTGGAGCAATATCTGTATAACTTGTAGCTAAACCAAAACCAGAATTACCATCTTTATTTTTAATTTTTATGAGCAACTCATTTGCCGTAGGAACTATAAAGTGACTAACCCAGTGCGGCTTAACATCATCTGGGTTACTTAAAGTATAGATTTCTAAACTATCTATTAAACTATTACTATTTGTCATATATTTAAAATTTGATTATATATTTACTTTAACATATACAGCAGTATGGCAATTTCAAATACTATCAGACCTGGAAGACATTTTTTACAGATACCTGGACCAACAAATGTTCCAGATAGAGTTCTTAGAGCTATGGATTATCCTACTATTGATCATAGAGGACCAGATTTTGCTGAATTAGGTCTAAGGGTATTAGATAGAATTAAATTAATTTTTAAAACGTCAGAGCCAGTAATAATTTTTCCTGCATCGGGTACTGGAGCTTGGGAAGCAGCAATGGTAAACACACTAAGTGCTGGAGATAAAATTTTGATGTTTGAAACAGGACATTTTTCTACACTTTGGTATGATATTGCCCATAGATTTAAATTAGAAATAGATTTTGTAAAAGGTGATTGGAGAACAGGTGTTGATCCAACCATTGTTGAGTCTAAATTAAAAGAAGATACAGAAAAAAAAATTAAAGCTGTATGTGCTGTTCATAATGAAACTTCAACAGGTGTGACGAGTAGAATTGGTGAAATAAGAAAAGCAATGGATAATGCAGATCATCCAGCTTTATTATTTGTAGATACAATATCTTCTTTAGGCTCTATAGATTATAGACACGAAGAATGGAAAGTTGATGTAACTGTTGGAGGATCACAAAAAGGTTTATTATTGCCGCCAGGACTTTCTTTTAACGCAATAAGTTCAAAAGCATTAGATGCATATAAGAATTCTGATTTACCTAAATCATATTGGGATTGGGAACCAATGATAGAGAATAATAAAAAAGGCTATTTCCCTTATACTCCTGCCACAAATTTACTATATGGGTTGGATGAAGCAATTAATATTTTAACAGAAGAAGGTTTAGAAAATGTATTTAATAGACACATTCGATTTGCTGAAGCAACGAGGATAGCTGTAAATGCTTGGGGATTAGAAATACTTTGCAAAAATCCTAAAGAATATTCTAGTTCCTTAACTGCTGTTCTTGTTCCTGAAGGACACGACGCAGATTCTTTGAGAAAAATTATTTTAGATGATTACAACATGTCTTTAGGCACTGGACTAGCAAAAGTAGCTGGTAAAGTTTTTAGAATTGGACATTTGGGAGATTTTAATAAATTAATGCTAGCCGGAACATTGTCTGGTGTTGAAATGGGTTTGATGAAATCAAAAATACCTTATAACAAAGGGGGGATACTTAAAGCCCTTGAATATCTTTGTTAATTTTATATAGGGATTAAAAATCCTAATTTTTATTTAATTTAGCTATTTTTAAAGAGTAATAGAACTTGACGTAGGTGTTCTAAAAGATATAAATCACTATATTTTTGGTATCGGGCGGTTAGCTCAGTTGGTAGAGCATCTCGTTTACACCGAGGGGGTCAAAGGTTCGAGTCCTTTACCGCCCACCAAAGAATATTTAAGTGGGGGTGTAGCTCAGTTGGTTAGAGCGATCGCCTGTCACGCGATAGGTCGAGGGTTCGAGTCCCTTCACTCCCGCCACTTTTTCCACCTTTTATTGAAATAAACTTAAACATCTGAAATTGTTGACTTTTTTAGATATATTACTGTAAGTTATTGATATTGTTATCTTTTTTTTTTATAAAAATGTGACGTAACAACGCTTCAACATAAAATAAAAACTGATATATAGACTCGCATGTTATCTGATTTTCTAAAAGATTACTTACCAATAATTATATTTTTAATTATAGCTCTGGGTTTGAGTTGTGCATTTGTGGTAATTAATTTTATTCTTTCGCCAAAAAGACCTGATCCCGAAAAACTATCAGCTTACGAATGTGGATTTGAACCTTTTGAAGACTCTAGAATGGAGTTTGATGTTAGATTTTATTTAGTTGCTATACTATTTATTATATTTGATTTGGAAATAGCTTTTTTATTTCCATGGGCAATTTCACTTGGGAACATTGGATTATTAGGTTTTTCATCAATGATGATTTTTCTATTCATTCTTACGATTGGATTTATTTATGAATGGAAAAAAGGCGCTTTAGATTGGGAATAATTTATTAACCATAATGAATAATAAGATTGATCAAGTTCCTGAGGAATTTAAACAACTTGCAGAAGATTTTAGTAAGAATGGTTTCATTACTACATCTCTAGATAATTTAATTAATTGGTCAAGATCAGGTTCACTTCATTGGATGACATTTGGACTCGCTTGTTGTGCAGTAGAGATGATGCAAACTGCAATGCCAAGATATGATCTAGAAAGATTTGGTGCTGCTCCAAGGGGTTCGCCAAGACAATCAGATGTCATGATTGTAGCTGGAACACTTACTAACAAAATGGCACCAGCGTTAAGAAAAGTTTATGACCAAATGCCTGAACCGAGATATGTAATTTCAATGGGCAGTTGTGCAAATGGAGGAGGTTATTATCACTACTCATACTCCGTTGTTAGAGGCTGTGATAGAATTGTTCCTGTTGATGTTTATGTCCCTGGATGTCCACCATCCGCTGAGGCTTTATTATATGGAATACTTCAACTTCAAAAAAAAATAAGAAATAAAGGCTCATTCATTAGGTAATCATGATTAATCTAGAAGATTTAGAAAAAAAAATAAACTCAGAATTAACAACTAAGATTAATAGTACTGAGATTAAACATAATCAATTATATATCGAAACAGATAAGGATGATTTAATTGACGTAACTCTTTTCATTAAAACTAATCAAGACACAAAATTTAGACAACTTATTGATATAACTGTTGTTGATTATCCTGAAAATTCTCAAAGATTTAAAATGGTGTATCTTTTTTTAAGTCATGAATATAATCAAAGAATTATTTTAAGTTATTCAATTAATGAAAATGAAATAATTCCATCATTAACAAGTATTTTTCCTGCATCAAATTGGATGGAAAGAGAAGTTTTTGATATGTACGGTGTATCATTTAAAGATCATCCTGACCTTAGAAGAATATTGACCGATTATGGTTTTGAAGGTCACCCCTTAAGAAAAGATTTCCCATTAACAGGACATACTGAAGTCAGATACAGTGAAGATCAAAAAAAAGTAATTAATGAACCAGTTAAATTAGAACAAAATTATAGAAATTTTGATTACGAAAGTCCTTGGGAAGGAACGAAATATATTAAAGAAGAAATAGATAGTAATGACAAAAAAAATTAAAAATTTAAATCTTAACTTTGGACCACAACACCCAGCTGCACATGGTGTTCTTAGATTAATCTTAGAATTAGATGGGGAAATAGTTGAAAAAGCTGATCCACATATTGGATTACTACATAGAGGAACAGAAAAATTAATTGAAAATAAAACTTATATGCAAGCTGTACCTTATTTTGATCGACTTGATTATGTTGCTCCAATGAATCAAGAGCATGCCTTCGCATTAGCGGTGGAAAAAATATTAGAAATCGATGTTCCGATTAGAGCTCAATATATAAGAGTTATTTTTTGTGAGATAGGAAGAATCTTAAGTCATATTTTAAATGTTACTACCCAAGCACTTGATGTAGGCGCATTAACACCATCATTGTGGGGTTTTGAGGAAAGAGAAACGTTAATGACTTTTTATGAAAGAGCTTCAGGTTCAAGATTGCATGCAAATTATTTTAGAGCTGGTGGCGTTCACCAAGATTTACCTCATGGATTAGAGAATGATATCGGAAAATTTTGTCAAACTTTCCCAAAAATAATTGATGATCTTGAGAGTTTGTTAACTGATAATAGAATTTTTAAACAAAGAAATGTCGATATAGGTATTGTTACCAAGGAAGATGCTCTTGATTATTCATTTTCAGGAGTGATGATGAGGGGCTCAGGTGTACCTTGGGATTTGAGAAAATCACAACCTTACGATTGCTATAATCAGTTAGATTTCAAAATTCCAGTTGGAAAAAATGGAGATTGTTATGATAGATATTTATGCAGAATTGAGGAAATGAAAGAAAGTGTTTCTATAATAAAACAATGTTTATCTAAAATGGAAAAAGGACCTATCAAATCGTTAGATGGAAAAATTAGTCCACCTGCTAAAAAAGATATTAAACAATCTATGGAAGCTTTAATTCATCATTTTAAACTTTTTACAGAAGGATATAGAGTTCCAAAAGATGAAATTTATACTGCTGTAGAAGCTCCAAAAGGAGAATTCGGTGTATATTTAATTTCTGATGGCTCGAGTAAACCTTATAAATGTAAAATTAGAGCTCCAGGATTTTCACATCTTCAGTCTATGGATTATCTAATAAAAGGTCATATGTTAGCTGATGTGCCAGCAGTATTAGGTTCATTAGATATAGTTTTTGGTGAGGTGGACAGATGAGTTTAAGAAGACCAGCAAAAGATCAACCAGAAAATTTTGAATTTAATTCTTCATCTTTAGAAGCGGCTAATACTATTGTTTCAAAATATCCAAAAGGTAAGCAACAAAGCGCTGTAATGGCTTTACTTTACATTGCGCAAAGACAAAACAATAATTGGATACCTTTAGCTGCAATGAAGTATATCGCAAAATTTTTAGAGATGCCTTATATAAAAGTTTATGAGGTAGCTACTTTTTATACTATGTATAATTTATCTCCTGTAGGAAAATATTTTATTCAAGTATGCACCACAACCCCATGTATGATCAGAGGTGCAAATCATCTAGTTGATGCCTGTAAAGAAAAAATTTCTGAGAATGAGTGTGAGTTGTCAAACGACAAAAGCTGCTCTTGGATGGAAGTAGAGTGTCTAGGAGCTTGTGTAAATGCCCCAATGATGCAAATTAATGACGATTATTATGAAGATCTTGATAAAGAAAAAACGATAAAAATATTAGAAAAGATTTTAAAAGGTGAAACACCTAAACCAGGTTCTTATAGAGGGAGAGTTAATAATGAGCCTGAAAACAATAGAAAAACATTAATGGATTATAAAAATGCTTAAAGACAAAGATAGAATTTTTCAGAATTTATACAATGATTTAGGATCTGATCTAATCTCTTCACAGAAAAGAGGTGATTGGGTTGATACGAAAGAATTAACGGATAAGGGTAGAGACTGGATAATTAATGAAATTAAATCTTCTGAATTAAGAGGAAGAGGTGGAGCAGGATTTCCAACAGGATTAAAATGGTCATTTGCACCCAAAGAAGTCGGATCAAGACCACATTATTTAGTAATCAATGGTGATGAGTCTGAACCTGGCACGTGTAAAGATAGAGATATTTTGAGATTTGAACCTCATAAATTGATTGAGGGATGTTTAATAGCATCTTATGCAGTCCAAGCCCATTTTTGTTACATTTATATTAGAGGTGAATATTTTGTTGATGGTCAAAAACTTCAAGCTGCAATAGACGAAGCCTATAAAAAAAAATTAATTGGCAAAAATGCAGCAGGGACTGGATGGGATTTAGATATTTATATTCATTATGGTGCAGGCGCATATATTTGTGGTGAAGAAACAGCCTTACTAGAAAGTATAGAGGGAAAAAAAGGTCAACCTAGATTAAAACCTCCTTTTCCAGCATTAATAGGTTTATATGGATGTCCAACAATAATTAATAATGTTGAAACAATAGCTGTAGTTCCAACTATTCTTAGAAGAGGCGGTAAATGGTTTGCTTCACTTGGTAGGGAAAGAAACACAGGTACTAAAATTTTTTGTATATCAGGAAATGTAAATAACCCATGTAACGTTGAGGAAGAAATGAATATCCCCCTAAAAGAGTTGATAGAAGTTCATGCAGGTGGTGTTATTGGTGGATGGGATAATTTACAAGCTGTAATTCCTGGTGGATCTTCAATGCCTTTAATTCCTAAAAAAAAATGTGAAACATTGACTATGGATTTTGATTCATTAATGGCTGAAAAAAGTGGATTAGGCACTGCAGGTATAGTTGTGATTAATAAGGACCAGGACATAATTAAATGTATGGCTAGAATTGCAAGATTTTATAAACATGAAAGTTGTGGCCAGTGCACACCTTGCAGAGAAGGATCTGGATGGATGTGGCGTATGCTTGAGCGTATGACAAAAGGTGAAGCTACAAAAGATGAAATTGAAATGTTAGGAGATGTAACAAATCAAATTGCTGGACATACAATTTGTGCTTTTGGTGAAGGTTCTTCATGGCCTGTACAGGGTCTTTTAAGACACTTTAAAAAAGAAATAGAAGAAAGAAATAATTTAGATCCTGTTTATGAGAAAAAAAATAATATCCCATATTTAGTAGATCAACACTTATTGGATAAAAAAAATGCTTAAATTAAAAGTTAACAATATTGATGTAGAAGTTGAGGAAGGTTTAACTGTTCTTCAAGCATGTGAAAAAGCTGGAGTTGAAATTCCAAGATTTTGTTATCATGAAAAACTTTCAATAGCAGGAAATTGCAGAATGTGTTTAGTTGAGATGGAAAAGTCTCCTAAACCAGTAGCTTCTTGTGCTATGCCCGCAGCTGATGGAATGAATATCAAAACTAATACAGCTTTTGTAGAAAAAGCAAGAAAAGGTGTGATGGAGTTTTTACTAGCTAATCACCCTTTAGATTGCCCAGTTTGTGATCAAGGGGGAGAGTGTGATCTTCAGGATCAATCTATGTTTTATGGAGTAGACAAATCAAGATTCAAAGAGAACAAAAGAGCTGTACCTGAAAAAAATATGGGTCCATTAATCAAAACTCAAATGACAAGATGCATTCATTGTACAAGATGTGTGAGATTTGCAACCGAAGTAGCTGGGGTACCTGAAATTGGAGCTATTGGAAGAGGTGAAGATATGCAAATTACAACTTATTTAGAACAATCTATGCAATCTGAGCTTTCTGCTAATGTAGTAGATTTATGTCCAGTAGGAGCCTTAACATCAAAACCATATGTTTTTGAAGCAAGACCATGGGAGCTTAAAAAAACAGAAACTATAGATGTAATGGATGCAATTGGATCTAATATTAGGGTTGATACATATGATTGGGAAGTAAAAAGAATTTTACCAATAATTAATGAAGATATAAATGAAGAATGGATTTCTGATAAAACAAGATATGCTTGTGATGGTTTACTTCATCAAAGATTAGATACACCTTTTATTAAATATAATGGAAAATTTGAAAAAGCTTCATGGAATGAAGTTTATAAGATTATTAAATCAAAGTTTGAAAATACCTCAAAAGAAAAAATTTGTGGATTCGTTGGGGATTTAACAAATATGGAGACAAGTTATATTTTTAAGGAATTTTTTGATAGAACATTAGATATTGATAACTACGAGTCTAGATCAAACAATCGATATTTAAACTTAAGTGAAAGAGAAAATTATTTATTTAATTCATCAATAAATGGCATTGAAGAATCAGATTTAATTTTTTTAATTGGCACAAATCCTAGATACGAAGCAACAATTTTAAATGCAAGAATTAGAAAATCATACCTAAATAATGAAACTAAAATAATTTCTTTAAATGAATTAGGTGATTTGACTTATCCTTATGAAAGTTTAGATGGCCAAACTCAAACTTTGAAAGAAATTTTTGATGGAAATCATGAAATTTCAAATCTTATTTCAAATGCAAACAAACCAATGATCGTTTTAGGTGAGTCTTTCTTAAACCTTAACTCTTCGAAATATCTCTTTAAAAAAATTAAAAAATTTCTTTTAAAAAATAATAAAATTAATAATGATTGGAATTCATTAAACACATTGTCTTGTGATGCTGCAACAGTAGGTAATTATGATCTTAAATTAATTAATAAAGATAAAAATTTATTAAAAGATTTGAAAGATCATAAATTTGAAATTGTTTACTTAGTTGGACAAGATAATTTGAACTTTGAAAAAAGAGATGAATTTGTAATTTATCAAGGAAGTCATGGTGATAAGGGAGCAGAATTAGCAGATATTATTTTACCAGGCTCTGCTTACACAGAACAAGATGGTTATTTCACAAATTTAGAGGGCAAATTACAAAAAGCTTATAAAGCTTCATATCCCCCTGGTGAGTCAAAAGAAGATTGGTCAATTATCAATGAAATTGCTGAGTTTATGAACAATAGAAAGCTATTTAACGATAAGGACGAATTAGAAAGCAGCATGTTTAACTACCTGAATTTACAAAAAGAAAAGCACTCAGATACAAAAAATAATGAAGAAAATGATAAAGCAAATGAATTTAATAACGAAATGTTAAAAATTAAAATTAAGGATTATTATTTTTCTAATGTTATAGCCAGATCTTCAAAAACAATGATTGAATGTAATAATTCAAAACTTAACCTCAAATCTACAGGTACAGAAGGATAATATGGAATACTTAAATATTTTTTTTCAGGAAGTTTATAAGATTTTATTTTTGTTAGTTCCAGTCCTTGTCTCTGTTGCAATGATTGTTTGGTTTGATAGAAGAATTTGGGCTTTTGTTCAAAAAAGACAAGGCCCTAATGTAGTTGGTCCATTTGGATTATTACAATCTCTTGCCGATGCTTTAAAATATATTTTTAAAGAAATAATCATCCCGTCTAGTTCAAATAAAATAATTTTTATTTTAGCTCCAATTGTAACAATGACATTAGCTCTAATAGCATGGGCCGTAATACCTTTTAGCGCAACACAAGTTTTAGCAGATATTAATGTTGGAATTCTTTATTTGTTTGCAGTTTCATCTTTGGGAGTTTATGGAATTATTATGGGTGGATGGGCCTCCAACTCAAAATATCCTTTTCTTGGAGCAATTAGATCTGCAGCACAAATGGTATCTTACGAAGTATCAATAGGAGTTATTATTATCAATGTCTTACTTTGTGTTGGATCATTAAATTTAAACGACATTGTAGAAGCTCAAAAAAATTTATGGTTTGTAATTCCACTATTTCCAATGTTTATTATTTTTTTTATTTCAGCTTTAGCCGAAACTAATAGACCTCCATTTGATTTACCTGAAGCTGAAGCAGAATTAGTTGCAGGATATCAAACTGAATATTCAGGAATGATGTACGCTATGTTTTGGTTGGGTGAATATGCAAATATTTTATTAATGTGTGCAATGGGTGCAATTTTATTTTTAGGTGGCTGGATGTCCCCTGTTGAAATTTATCCCTTTACAATAGTACCAGGGGCAATTTGGTTAATTCTAAAAATATTATTATTATTTATTTTGTTTGCTTTAGTTAAAGCCATTGTTCCAAGATATAGATACGATCAATTAATGCGTCTAGGTTGGAAAGTTTTCTTGCCTCTTTCTTTAATATGGGTGGTACTAACAGCTAGCTACTTATTTTATTTCAATCTTTTACCGACAAATTAATTATGAAATTATCAAGATTTTTTAAAACAATATTTATGACCGACTTTATTGGAGGCTTAGTTATTGCAATTAAGGAATTATTTAAATCAAAAAAAAACTATCAATTATCCTTTTGAAAAAGGTAAAATTAGCCCGCGATTTAGAGGCGAACACGCACTTAGAAGATATCCAAATGGAGAAGAGAGATGTATAGCATGCAAATTATGTGAAGCAGTTTGTCCAGCTCAAGCAATTACGATCGAGTCAGCCGCTAGAGAAGATGGAAGTCGAAAAACTACTAGATATGATATCGATATGATGAAATGTATTTATTGTGGATTATGTGAAGAGTCATGCCCTGTTGATGCTATTGTTCAAGGCCCAAATTTTGAATTTTCTACAGAAACAAGAGAAGAGTTATATTACACAAAAGAAAAACTATTAGATAATGGTGATAGATGGGAGAATGTTTTAGCAGCTAATATTAAAGCTGATAATCCATACAGATAGATAAATGATCGCTCATGCCATATTCTTTTATTTATTTTCTTTAATTGCAATTGTTTCCGCAGTTATGGTTACTGCATCTAAAAATACAGTTCATTCTGTTTTCTTCTTAATCTTAGATTTTATTAGTATTTCATGTTTATTTATTATGATTGGTGCTGAGTTTTTAGGAATGATAATGTTAATTGTCTATGTTGGTGCAGTAGCAGTTTTGTTTTTGTTTGTTGTGATGATGTTAAATGTTGCTCAACAAAAAAATCAATGGTTTGCCTCTGAGGAAAGTTCAGGACACATACCTGTAGGATTAATTATCAGCACTCTCATATTTTTTGAATTAATAATTGTTATTGGTGGCTGGAAATACAAACCAGATTTATTTGATTTAAATAATTCAATGGCAAATTTTAGTTTAAGTAACACTCACTCAATTGGTCAGATTTTATATACTGATTATATCCATGTTTTTCAAATTAGTGGAATGATTTTATTGGTAGCTATGGTTGGTGCAATAGTCTTAACTTTTAGAAAAAGAGAGGGTGTTAAAACTCAAAGTTATCTGAGACAAATTTCAAGAGAAAGGTCTGAGGGAGTTCAGATTGTTGAGGTTGAAACCAATAAAGGAGTTAAAATTGATGACTGAAATCGGTTTAGGACATTATTTAACCTTAGGTGCAATTATATTCTCAATTGGAATAATTGGAATTTTTCTTAATAGAAAAAATATTATTGTAATATTAATGAGTATCGAGCTTATATTGCTTGCAGTTAATATAAATTTAGTTGCGTTTTCTATTTTCTTAGGAGACCTTGCTGGACAAGTTTTCACCTTATTTATATTAACAGTGGCAGCAGCTGAAGCAGCTATTGGTCTAGCAATTATAGTAGTTTATTATCGAAACACTGGAACTATACGTGTAGAAGAAATAGATAAATTGAAAGGATAATATGGAAATTTCAATTTTATTTCTTCCTTTAATAGCATCAATTATTTCTGGGTTTTTTGGTAAAATGATTGGTGACAGGAACTCTGAAATTGTTACCAGTTTACTTGTATCGATATCTGCACTTCTTTCTATTTTTGTTCTATATCAAGTAATTGTTAATCAATATGAAGAAAATATTGTAATTGCAACTTGGATTAATTCAGGTTCACTTGATGTAAATTGGTCAATGCTGATTGATCCATTATCTGCAGTAATGTTAGTAGTTGTGACATCTGTTTCTTCTTTAGTTCACATTTATTCTATTGGTTATATGTCTCACGATCCGCATAAACCTAGATTTATGGCATATCTATCTTTGTTTACATTTGCAATGTTGATGTTGGTGACATCAGATAATTTTATACAATTATTTTTTGGATGGGAAGGTGTTGGTTTATGTTCGTATTTCTTAATAGGATTTTGGTTTAAAAAAGAAAGTGCAAATGCAGCTGCAATTAAAGCATTTGTAGTGAATAGAGTAGGTGATTTTGGTTTCGCTCTAGGGATATTTTTAATTTTTTATTTATTTGGAACAGTTAATTACTCAGAAGTATTTCAACAAATTCCAAGTGTGATAGATCAAAACTTATCATTTTTAGGTTTTGAAGTTAAAGCTATAGATTTAATTTGCCTATTTTTATTCATAGGTGCTATGGGTAAATCTGCTCAGATTTTACTTCATACTTGGTTGCCAGATGCAATGGAAGGTCCAACTCCTGTATCAGCTTTAATTCATGCGGCTACAATGGTAACTGCAGGTGTTTTTTTAGTTGTAAGATGTTCACCTATTTATGAGTACTCACCATTAATATTAAATTTAATTACAATTGTAGGAATGACAACAGCATTTTTTGCTGCAACAGTTGCTTTGGTTCAAACAGACATAAAAAAAATTATTGCTTACTCAACTTGCAGTCAGCTTGGATATATGTTTTTTGCAGCAGGTGTTGGTGCTTACAATGTTGCAATGTTTCATTTATTTACTCATGCTTTTTTTAAGGCTTTATTATTTCTAGGATCAGGTTCAGTTATTCATGCATTTAAAGATGAACAAGATATTAATAACATGGGAGGTGTTTGGAAAAAGTTACCTTATACTTATACATTAATGATAATAGGAACTCTTGCTCTTACTGGTTTTCCATTTTTATCAGGATTTTATTCTAAAGATGCTATTATAGAATTTGCTTATCTTAGAGGAAATACGACAGGTTATTATGCTGCTGGTATTGGAATTTTTACTGCTTTTTTAACTTCAATTTATTCATGGCGATTAATTTTTAAAACGTTTCATGGAGAATACAATAATAAAGAAGTCAAAATAGAAGAAACACATGAGTCACCATTGGTAATGTTAATACCTTTGGTAATATTGTCTATTGGTGCAATTTTCGCTGGCTTCTTATTTAAGGACTTATTTATTGGACATAGTGGTGACAATTATTTTTGGGCAGAGTCTATTAAATTTTTAGAACCTCTTAGTACAGAACATCCACCTACCTGGTTTTTACTTTTAACACCTTGTTTAGTCCTAATGTCTATACCAATAGCTTTTTATTTATTTGTAAAAAATAAAAAATTACCTGAAGAAATTGCAAACATGAATAGACCTTTATACAAATTTCTAATAAATAAGTGGTACTTTGATGAATTTTATGAGGTCACAATCATTAAACCTTCAAAAAAATTAGGCTTATTTCTATGGAAATTTTGTGATGGAAAGTTAATAGATGGATTTGGACCTGATGGAATTTCATCCATTATTAAAAAATGTTCAATTAAAGCAAATAAATTTCAAAGTGGTTTTATCTATCAATATGCATTTGTAATGCTATTAGGATTTTCAGCTTTATTAACTTTTTTAATTGTAAGATAATGAATTTTCCAATTTTATCTTCTTTAATTTTATTACCAACTATTGGTGCTTTATTTTTATTCTTTACTAAAGATAAAGAAGGAAATAACTCAACAGCAAAATACGTCTCTCTTTTTACTACATCTGTTAATTTTTTAATTTCTATTTATTTATGGGTTTCTTTTGATCAATCTACATCTAATTTTCAATTTATTGAGGATAGAACTTGGATTGAAGGATTTATTAATTATAAAGTAGGTGTTGATGGTATTTCAATTTTATTCATAATATTAACCACGTTTATTACACCACTTTGCATTATTTCAGTAAACAGCTCAGTTAAAAAAAGATTAAGAGATTTTCTTATCGCAATATTAATATTGGAAAGTTTCATGATAGGAGTTTTTTGTGCTCTTGATTTAGTAGTCTTTTACTTATTCTTCGAAGCAGGTTTAATTCCTATGTTTTTAATAATTGGTATTTGGGGTGGACCTAGAAGGGTTTATTCAGCATTTAAATTTTTTTTATATACTTTGTTAGGTTCAGTTTTAATGTTAGTTGCAATTATTTCAATTTACTGGATCTCAGGTACTACAGACGTCATCAAGCTATACGAACTAGGAATAGATGCAGAATATCAAAACCTATTATGGTTAGCTTTTTTTAGTTCATTTGCAGTTAAAACACCAATGTGGCCAGTCCATACTTGGTTGCCTGATGCACACGTTGAAGCTCCTACAGCGGGATCAGTTTTACTTGCAGCTATATTATTAAAAATGGCTGGTTATGGATTTATTAGATTTTCATTAGGTCTTTTTCCAGTTGCATCAGAAGTTTTCACTCCTTTAATTTATGCCTTAAGTGTTATTGCAATTATTGTCACTTCATTAATCGCTTTAATGCAAGAAGATATGAAAAAACTTATAGCTTATTCTTCTGTATCTCACATGGGTTTTGTAACCTTAGGAGTTTTTACTATTCAACAACAGGGTATTGAAGGAAGTATAATTCAAATGATCAGTCATGGATTAGTTTCTGCAGCTTTATTCTTATGTGTTGGAGTTGTTTACGATAGAATGCATTCTAGATTGATTAGCTCATACGGAGGTATTGTTACAATTATTCCTAAATATTCTATATTATTTATGATTTTTACCCTTGCTGCTCTTGGATTGCCTGGAACTAGTGGCTTTGTTGGAGAATTTTTAATTTTAATGGCCGTTTTTAAAGATAATTTCCTTGTAGCTGTTTTAGCAAGTATAGGAGTAATTTTAGGTGCTGCATATATGCTTTGGCTTTACAAAAGAGTTATATTTGGAAAATTAATTAATTCAGATTTAAAATCAATGACTGATCTAAATAGATCTGAGTATTTTATATTAACTTGTTTAGCTATACCTACTTTGTATTTTGGATTTTATCCTGAGCCTTTAATTAACACAATTGAAGTCTCGGTTAATGATTTAATTGATATGTATAACAAAAATTTACTAATTAAATAATATGGAAAATTTAAATTTAATATTACCTGAAATATTTATTGCACTTTCAATTATGTTTCTATTAGTTTTAGGAGTTTTTAAAAAAGAAAGCTCTAAACTTGTTTTTAACATTTCTCAGTTAATACTTTTAATAACTGCAGTAATAACAATCAATGAAACTTTTGCGATTGATCGTATTACTTTATTTAAAGACAGTGTTGTAATAGACTATATGTCTTCATTGATGAAAATCATAACTCTACTCGGAGCATTTTTAGTTTTAACTATTTCTACAAATTATCTTAAAACACTTAAATTATTTAAAATTGAATATCCTGTTTTAATTCTAAG
>CACFMU010000012.1:0-19703 GCA_902567435.1 uncultured Pelagibacteraceae bacterium | reverse complement strand
ATTGAAAATAAGATGAATAATATAATTACGAATACAAGTTTTTATAATTCTCCAATCCTTCCAAAAAAACATAATCATGTAGAGATTATTTTTGAAAAATTTAAGGTTGTTTATAATGACCCAAGAAGATTTGGTTTTTTTCAGATTATAAAAAATAAAAAAAATTTAAAAGAAAGATTTAATCATCTTGGTCCAGAACCATTCGATTTAAATTTTGATTTAAATTATGTTTATAATTACTTTAAGTATAAAAATAGAGATATTAAAAATCTTTTGCTTGATCAAAAATTTATATCAGGGGTAGGAAATATTTATGCAAGCGAGATACTATTTAAAAGTAAAATACACCCTTATAGAAAAGTATGTTTTTTGAGTAAAGAAGAATGTAAAAAAATTATATTAAATTCAAAAAAAATTCTTTTAAAAGCTATAAGTAAAGGAGGTTCCAGCATAAGGGATTTTAAAAATACGTCAGGTTCAAAGGGAGGATTTCAAAATGAATTTAAAGTTTATCAGCAACAAGGCATGAAGTGTAAAAATTTTAGATGCACCGATCTTATAAAAAAAAAAATAAGCTCAAATAGATCAACTTTTTTTTGTGAATCTTGTCAAAAATAGCCAATTATTTTATTGACCACTTTAAATTCTCAAGCTATACCCCTGCGGATATGGCAAACACAAAATCAGCAATTAAGAGAATTAGAAGAATTTCTAAACAAACAGCTGTAAATAAAGCAAGAAAAAGCAGATTTAGAAATGCTTTAAAGAAAATGAACCTTCTGATTGAAGATAAAAAGAAAGACGAAGCTTTAAAATTCTTGCCTAAATTGAATTCTGAATTAATGAAGATTGCTAAAACTGGGATCATTAAAAAGCAAAATGCATCAAGAAATGTTTCTAGAATTACTAAAAAGATATCTGCAATCTAATTTTTTTTTAATTTATCTTTTTAAAAGACAACTTTTAGTATCCACTGCATATACTCAAAAATTATTTTTCCATCACTACATTTAGACTTAGTAAATAATTAACAGATTATATTCAATCTATGTTTGATTCAATCTATATTTGATTCAATCTATATTTGATTCAATTGTGAATATAATTTTTTAAAGATTTAAAAATTATTTTTTTTAAATTTAATTTTTTTAAAATTAAAAAACTACAATCATAGATTTTATTTTTTTTTTAATTTTTTTATTAAATTGTTGCAAATTTTTTTAATTAGTTCTAACTGAGATTTTCCAATAAGTTATGAATAAATCTACAAATATTAACAATTTAAATCCTGAAAGTTTTGACTGGAAGTTAGTTCAAAACGAGATGAAAAATAAATTGGGTTTAGACATTTATGAAAGCTGGCTAAAAAAAATTACATTTGTAGACGAATTTAATAATTATCTTTTGTTATCAGTTCCAACAAGATTTATTCGTGACTGGATCACTTCTAGATACTTGGATCAAATTTTACAAATTATTCGATTATATAAAAAAGATATTATCAGAATTGAATTTAAAATAGATGATCAAGATAAATCACAAAACATAAATGAAGATATTAAAAAACTTGTAGAAAGAAATGAGAATATTTCTTTTATAAAAGACTCGTATCTTCAGTATAATAGAATTGACCCAAATAAAAGATTTGATAATTTTATAATAGGTACTAGCAATAAACTTGCTTACGAAGCATCTTTAAAAGTTTCTGAAAACATATCGCATTATAATCCACTTTATATCTATGGAGGAGTTGGTATGGGAAAAACTCATCTTTTAAACTCTATTGGTTTAGAGTTAAAAGATAATAATAAAGTAATGTTCATATCTGCAGAACGTTTTATGTATCAATTTGTTAAATCAATAAAAGCAAATGATATGGTTAAGTTTAAAGAATATTTTAGAAATACAGATATTTTGTTAATTGATGATATTCAATTTATTAGTGGCAAGGAAGCTATGCAGGAGGAATTTTTTCATACATTTAACGCATTGTTAGATAAAGGGTCACAAATAATTGTGTCAGCTGACAGAGCTCCAAATAAACTCTCAAGAATTCAAGATAGAATTAAATCTAGATTTTCGGGTGGTTTGGTAGTTGATATTCAAAAACCTGACCTTGAACTAAGAAAAAAAATTGTTGAAAAGAAAACTGAAGAATTAAATAGTTTGTATGCAGATCAGCTACAAGTTTCAAAAGATATACAAGATTTTATCAGTACAGAAATTACAGCAAGCATTAGAGAGCTTGTTGGTGCAATAAATAGAGTAGTTTCGTTTTCAAGAATATATAATAAGACTCCTAATTTGTCTGAAACAAAGGTCATTTTAAAAGACTTATTAAACCTAGCTGAAAATAAAGTTACAATTGATTTAATACAGACAATAGTTTGTAAGTTTTTTAAGATTAGTAAAAACGAGATGTTGTCATCAAGGAGATCAAGATACTTAGTTAGACCAAGGCAAACAGCTATATATTTGACAAAAATTTTAACATCAAAATCTTTACCTGAAATAGGTAGAGAATTTTCTAATAGAGACCATACAACAATAATCCATTCGGTAAAAACTATAGAAAAATTAAAGGAAAAAGACCCCGAGATGGTTGATAATATCAATAAGCTAAAAAATCAGATACTATATAATAATAAAGATAATGAAATTTAACGTTAATCAACAAGACCTTCAGCAAGCTTTAAATTACTGTCAAGGAGTTATTGAAAAAAGAAGTACTCTTCCAATTTTATCAAATATTTTATTAGATGTTAGTAATTCAAAATTAACAATCACAGCAACAGATTTAGATTTAATATTTGTTCATCAGTTAAACAATATTGAAGTAATAGAAGAAGGAAAAACTACCACAACTTCTTCTATTATGTATGACATTGTTAGAAAGTTCTCTTCAGGGAAAAAAATTAATCTGTCATTAACAGATATAAGTAAATTACAATTAGAGTCAGAAAAATCTATTTTCAATTTAAATTGTATCAGCGCTACAGAATTTCCATTGACTGATGAAAATTTTAATGAAAATGAATTTGTTATAAAATCAAAACAACTTTTAAAATTATTAAATAAATGTAAATTTTCTGTTTCAAATGATGAAACTAGACATTATTTAAGTGGTATATATTTCCATCAAACTGAAGTTGAAGATAAAAACTATTTGACTGCTGTTGCAACCGATAGTCATCGTATGTCAATTTCAAAAATTAGATTAGATCAAAAAATTGATTTCGAACCTATTATACTTCCAAAAAAAACAATCTTTCAGTTATGTTCATTATTGGATAGTTATGATGGAGATGTAAAAGTTTCTAATCTTAAATCGAAAATTAAATTCGAATTAAATAACAGCATTTTAATTTCTAAATTGATTGATGGAAAATTTCCAAACTATATTCAAGTAATACCAAAAAATAACCAAAAAAAATTAGAAATAGATCTTAAATTATTTCTTAATTCAGTTGATAGAGTTGCATCTGTTTCCTTAGATAAAAAAGATGGAGTAAAATTTAATTTATCAAAAGATATTTTGGATCTCTCAGTTAATAATACAAATAGTGGAGACGGTAAGGAAACTTTAAATGTAAAGTTTGATCATGATTTAGAGATAAGTTTTAACTCAAGATATTTAATTGATGTAGCATCACAACTAGATGGAGAAAGAGTTGAGATATTTTTTAATGATACTGGCTCACCAGCGTTAATTAAAGATCCAGGTGATTTTGACAGTATATTTGTTGTAATGCCAATGAAGGGTTAGTTAAGTAAATCTAGTTCTTCGTATATATTCTTTTCCAAATTATTTAGAAATTCTTCTTTTGGAAGTCCAGCAGCTATAGGTTTTAAAATTGAAATAGTAATTGTTTTACAGCTAGATTTTGGACCTTTTTTTGGCCAAACATATCCAGAGTTAATAGCAACAGGTTGACATGGAATCTTTAATTCTTCATAAATTCTGGAAGCACCTTTTTTAAAAGGTGGTCTTTCTTGAGGTAAAACTCTTGTGCCTTGAGGAAATATTATTAGTGGTCTTTTTGAACTAGAAAAAATTTTAGCTATATCCTCAAAGAATCCTAAATTATCTTTAGTAATTTTATTTCTTTTAATCGAAATAGATCCAATTTTTTTTAAATACCAGCCAAAAATAGGAATTAATAATAATTCTTTTTTTAATATAAAGACCGGAGAATTGAAAATTGTTTGAAGATAAAATGTTTCAAACATTGATTGATGAGATGCACCAATAAAAAACTTTCCATTATTAATAATATTTTCCTTACCTTTGATTACAATTTTTATTGATAAAAAAATTTTTAAACATAATTCAGTCCAATATCCCATTAATCTTCCACCTAATAAAACAACTTTTTGAGGTAAAAAAAATGCAGGTAAGAAAATTATTGAAATTAAAATTATTCCTAAAAAGAAAAAAATTGAGAATATAAAGTTTCTAATCATTATAATCAAAAGTTACATCAAGTCTTTGTACTTTTGTTTTTTTCTTATAATTTTAATTTTTGATCCTTTAATTAATATTTCTGATGGTTTTAATCTAACATTGTAATTAGAGCTAAGGGACATTCCATAAGCCCCAACATCGCATATTACGATTAAATCTTTCTCTTCTAATTCTTGAAAATTTTTTAAAGTATTAAATTTATCTGTACTTTCACATATTGGTCCAACAAATTCGTAAGTTTTATTGGATTTTTTTTTACTTTTTATAGATGGTAGAATTTTATGATGTGCTCCGTATAATGCTGGTCTCATTAAATCATTCATAGCTGCATCTAAAATTATAAAATTTTTTGAATCATTTTTTTTAATGTAAATTATTTTAGAAATAAGAATTCCAGTATCTCCTATTATTGATCTCCCTGGTTCAAATATAACTTTTGATTTATGTTTTTTTAAAAATTTTTTTATTATTTCACTGTATTTTGAATAATTAAGCTTTTTATCTTCGTATTTGTATGAAATTCCCATACCACCACCAAGATCAATGAATTCAAACTTATGATTAATTTTACGTATTATTCTATCGATTACTTTAAGCATTTTTTCATAAGGCTTGTAATCTAAAATTTGACTTCCAATATGAACACTAAGACATTTAAGGTCGATATTTTTTGAACTTTTACAAAAATTAACTAATTTAAAAAATGTTTTTTCATTTACCCCAAATTTATTATCTTTTTTTCCAGTTGAAATTTGACTTAAGGTTTTTGCATCTGTATTTGGATTTAACCTGATACCAATTTTTACTTTTCTTTTTTTTATTTTAGCGACTCTATCAATTTCTCTTATTTCACTTTCAGATTCAGCATTAATTAATAATATTTTTTTTTCTACTGCAAAATTTATTTCTTCAGATGTTTTACCAACTCCTGAAAAAACAATTTTTTTTGGGCTCACACCAGCTTTTAAAGCCATCATGAGCTCTCCCTTTGATACCACATCTGCCCCAAGTCCAAATTTTTTTATTTCTCTTATAAGGTTAACATTAGTGTTAGATTTAACCGCAAAACAAATTAACGGAGAAAAAGATCTAAAATTTTTTTGAAAATTATTAATATTTTTTTTCAATCTTGCATGAGAATAGCAATAGGTTGGTGTGCCATATTTTTTTGCAATATCCTGGACATTAATTTTCTCAATTATAAGTTTGTTATCAATGTATTTCATTAAACCTTATTAATAAGGATAGTTTTAAATTCAGCCTTTTTTTCTGGTTCTTTGTATTCAGGATCCCCTTTTTTTCCACAAGAAACAATTAGGCAGTAACACAAAATAATTAAGCTTATTTTTTTTATCATTAATGTTTTTTATATTTTATTATCATTTTTTTAATATTATCAAAAGATGTTCCTCCATAAGATTTTTTCGAATTAACGGAATTCTTCAAATCAAACACTTTTAAAACATCATTTGTTAACTTTGGTTCAATCTTTTTTAATTCCTCTATACTTAATTCATCAAGTTTCTTTTTCTTTTTTTCTGCCAAATTAACTATAGCTGCTGTTTTTTGATAAGCTTTTCTAAAAGACATTGAATGATTTCTTACAAGATAATCTGCCAAGTCAGTTGCTGTGATGTACCCAGAGCTTGCTAGTTCAAGCATCTTTTTTTTATTAGCACTGGTATTTTTAAGTATTTCATCAAAGATTTTAAGACAGTTAATCAAAGTATCATTTGATTTAAAAACAATCTCTTTATCATCTTGAAGATCTTTAAAGTAAGATAGCGGAAGGCCTTTTAGAATAGTAAGCATTGAAAATAAATTACCATAACTACTTCCAGATTTTCCTCTTAAATATTCTAGTAGATCTGGATTTTTCTTTTGAGGCATTATTGATGAACCTGTCACAACTTTATCTGAAAGGTGAATTAGATTAAAACCATCTGAACTCCAAATAATAAGCTCTTCAGCTATTCTTGAAATATGCATTGAACATACAGAAACACTATATAAAAAATCTAAAACAAAATCTCTATCTGATACGGTGTCAATGGAATTATTTGTTGGTTTTTTAAATCCTAATTTTTTACTTGTATAATTTCTGTCAATGTTAAAAGAGGTTCCTGTTAGTGCGGCAACACCCAAAGGATTTTCATCTAAACTTTCTAAATTATTAGTGAACCTTTTTTTATCTCTGTTAAACATTTCGACATAAGCCATAAGGTAGTGCGCAAAAGATATAGCCTGTGCATTTTTAAGATGAGTAAAGCCAGGCATAATAGTATCTATATTTTTCTCTGCTAATTTTAACGTACTTTTAATTACTTTATCTATTGCAATATTTATCTCCTTGGTTGAGGATCTTATCCAAATTTTAAAGTCAGTGATTACCTGATCATTTCTTGATCTTGCTGTGTGAATGTAACCTGCTTCTTCTCCTATTATTTGAAAAAGTCTTTTTTCTATATTCATATGAATATCTTCATATTTTTTACTGAACTCAAATTTTTTTTTAGAAATTTCTTTCTCTATTTTAGTAAGTCCATAGATAATTTTATTTTTGATTTTAAAAGAAATAATTTTTTGTTTAAATAACATCTCAACATGGGCAATTGACCCTTTAATATCTTCTTTATATAGTCGCTTATCAATATCAATTGAATTACCAACTTTTTGAAATAAGCTTGATGCACTCTTCTTGATACGCGTGCCCCATATTGCCTGGTTGTTTTTATTTTTTGCCATGGTATTTAATTATATCTATTTAACATGAGATTTTTAATAATATTTATTTTTTTGACAACTAATGTCTTTGCCAATGATTTATCTGAAATAAAAAATGTTGTCATTCATAAAGAACCAAAACTCTATGATAATGTTATTTTTTTAGACAAAAAGGACAAAAGAATTAATTTAAATGAATTCAATGGGAATTTAATCTTATTAAATTTTTGGGCTACCTGGTGTGAGCCATGCAAAGAAGAAATGCCATCTTTAGATAGGCTACAAATTAATAAAGATTTGAGTAATTTAAAAGTTTTTGTAATCAACATATCCAAAGAAAGTATTAATAAGATTGATAGTTTTTTTGATGATTTAAATATTAAAAATCTTGAACCATATTTTGATGCTCCAACCACACTTGCAAAAACATTTGGTTTGCGTGGAGTTCCAACATCAATCCTTATTGATAAAGAGGGAAAAGAATTTGCAAGAATAATTGGATCAATTGATTTTGATGATAAAAATTTTATAGGTTGGTTAAAAACCTATAATTAGTTTTTAAAAAAATAAGCAAACCCTACAAGAACAAGTATTGCTATGAATTGAAGAAGAACTCTTAGTTGCATCAATTTATTTGAATATTTTTTGCTGGTTTCACCTCCTTTAAAGAGAGTTCCAATTCCTAAAATTAAAACTATTCCTACAGCTATTAAAAGTACTATAGATAGTATTTTAACAAATATTCCTGAAAACATATAAATATTGTAGATTGTTTTAAAAAATAAAAAACATAATTAATCAACTATGACATTTTGCCTAGATTCAATAATAATAAAGCCGGAAGAAGGAACTGAAATTAAAAACGCAATTATTTTACTACATGGATATGGAGGGGACGGCAATGATATTAGTATGTTGACCTTAAACTGGAAGAGACATTTGCCAAACACAGTTTTTATTTGTCCGAATGGGCATGAAACTTGTTCTATAAATCCATCGGGATACCAATGGTTTGATCTCACCAAAGAAGACTCAAGTTATATACTTGAGCAATCACTGAAAGCTGAGGAAAAACTTAAAAAGTTTATTGACGAAATTAAAAAAAAATACAATTTAACAAATGACAAGATATGCTTATCAGGATTTAGCCAGGGCTGCATGATGTCACTTAATATTGGTTTAACTTCAGAAGAAAAATTTTTATGCATTGTAGGTTTTTCTGGAAAAATAATAGATCAAAATAATTTAAAATTAAGAATTAAAAACCATACTGAAACTTTATTAATTCATGGTGACGCTGACCAAATTGTACCTTCAACACATTTATTAGAAGCAAAAGATTTTTTAATTAGAAACAGTATTAAAGTTCAAACACTTTTAATAAAAAATTGTGATCATCATATTCCTATAGAAGCCTCAAGTACAGCTCTTAATTTTATTTTAAAAAAAATTTAATATCTCTTGATATTGATAAAATAGTTCAACTAAGTTAAAAGTACTTAATGAATAATTTTATTGAACAAAATGTTTCATTAGAAAAATGTCCTGCTTTAGTTCTTAATGCTGATTACAGGCCATTAAGTTATTACCCATTGTCTTTATGGTCATGGCAAGATACTGTTAAATCTGTTTTTTTAGATAGAGTTATAATTGTCAGCAACTATGACAGAATAATAAGAAGTCCTTCATTTAATATGCAATTACCTAGTGTTATTGCACTGAAAGATTATATTATTCCACAGACCAAACCTAGTTTTACAAGATTTAATGTTTTCTTAAGAGATAAATTTTCATGTCAATATTGTGGAAGTAGTGAAGAGTTAACTTTTGATCATTTATTACCAAGATCAAAAGGAGGTGAAACCAATTGGGATAATGTAGTAACCGCTTGTTCATCATGTAATGTTAAAAAGGGTGGAAAATTATTAAAATTTTCAGGAATGAAACTCAACCAGAGCCCATACAGACCTTCTACTGAAGATTTACATAAGAACGGCAAAAACTTTCCACCAAATTTTTTACATAAAAGTTGGATGGATTATTTGTATTGGGATGTCGAGTTAGAATCTTAAATTTTTTCAGAAATATTTATCGCAATTTTAGAACCAGTTTTAATTATCTTATCTAATATTGAGTAGGCACCTTTTTTTGTTGCACCCTCGTCATAGGCAATATCCTTGTGATGTATTTCATCTTCTCTAAATTTAATAATCTTTTTTTTAAGATTTTTTTCATAATTACCAAGTTGGTTTATTTGGTCGAGATAATGTTTATCAATAACTTCTTCCACGGAGGCAGTGCAAAGCATCGCAGCTTTTTTTCCCAATAAAGTTGATCCAAATCCTAACCCTACTCCCAATAAATCCCATAGAGGTAAAAATTTTGTTGGTTGAATATTTCTTTTCTTTATTTCATTTTCAAAAAATTCACAATGTTCTTTTTCGTGTTCTTTCATTTCTTCAATAGTTTTTTTTAAACTATCGTCTTTAATAAATGTATTTAAAGCAAGTAATTGACCTTCATAAATTTTGATTGCACCTCTTTCCCCTGCATGATCAACTCTAATGAATTCTTCAACTCTTTTATTATTAATTTTTGTCATAATCTAAATAAATTTTTGTTGTGTATATTGTAATTAATAAAGATATTAAAATATTATAAGTTGTAAGTGATAATCCAAAAATTTTAAATGTTACATCTTTGCAAGAAACGCTTTTTTCTTGTAATTGCTTTAAAATGTCTTCTTTTGATAACAAATTTGACCCACTTTTAAGATCACAAACCATTGATTCCTGAATAAAACCTTGCTCAATACCTAAATGATATAAAGATAGAATAGTTGCAATAAAAAATACAATTGTAAGCAGGATTAAAAAATACTTTTCAAGATGATTAAATTTATAATTTAATAAAATTAATAAAATTGCTAACATGTATGGTATTCGTTCTAAAATACAAAGATTACAAGGTTGATGACCTAATTTATATTCAATAAAGAACGCAGATGCTAAAGCAACAATACTGATTAAAAAGATAAGTTTTATTAATAAATTTTTACTATTTTCAGCCATTAAGTTTTAAAAATAAATATATAAATACAAATATTATAACTATTAAAATCCCAATAACAGTAGACCATTTTGATCCATGTTTATTCATATATTCAGTAAACAATTCTCCAAATTTATAGGATAGAAATGCAACGATAAAAAATCTAAGAGACCTTGAAACTAGACTGACAATTATAAAGATAGGTAAATTAAATGCAATTAAGCCACTTGAGATTGTAAAAACTTTATATGGCAAAGGTGTAAAGCCTGCTAAAAAAAGTATACTTAACCATGCAAGGAATCCACTTCCTTTAGACATGTTTGATTTTAAATTTTCAACTTTATCTTCATAATTATATAATTCGATAACATACATTGCCAAATCAAAAAATAGGTAGCCAATTAGATATCCTAAAATACCTCCTAAAACTGAAAATATGGAAGCTATTAAAAATATTTTTATAAATGCTTTTTTTTTAGCAATTACCATTGGAATAATCATTACATCTGGAGGTATAGGAAAAAATGAACTTTCAATAAAAGATACAAGACCTAAATAAAAGTTTGAATTTTTATGTCCAGCTAAATTCAAACATTTTTTATAAAGTCTTTGAAACATTTTTTGGTTTTAATATAAATTTAGTTCTTATACTATTTAAATATAATTTAATAAATATTAAGGGCGAATGGCGGAACTGGTAGACGCGCACGACTCAAAATCGTGTTTCGTAAGAAGTGAGAGTTCGATTCTCTCTTCGCCCACCAGAAATAATGAATTTAGATAACTTAAATAACTTAATTGAATTATTTTCTCTTCAAGCAGACAAACAAAATAAAAAAGATATTTTTTTAGAATGGCTAAATCCATTAAATAAAAAAACATATACATGGGAAGAAACACAAAATAATATTTTAAAATTATCAAAAATAATTAGAGAAAATATAAAAGAAGATGATAGATGCCTTTTAGTCTCTGAAAATAGACCAGAATGGTTTATTTCTGATATGGCAATTATGTTGTCAGGAGGAATTACGGTACCTGCGTACACAACATACACAGAAGATGATTATAAATATTTAATTGAAGATTGTGAACCTAGCTTAGTAATTGTTTCAAACAATGAAATGCTTAAAAAATTGAATAATACAATTAATGAAAAAAAATTTATAAAGAAAATAATAACATTAGATGAAGTTAATAAAGTAACTAATGACCTAAACATAATAGATAAAGAAAAATATTTAAACTTTAATTCTATAATAAAAAATAATTTATTAGATGAAGATAAAATACAGAATAATAAATTACAAAGAACTTCACCAGCCTGTATAATTTATACATCAGGAACTGGAGGTAACCCAAAAGGTGTAATCTTAAGTCATGGTGGAATTTTGAATAATCTTGTAGGAGCATCTGAGATTTTAAAACCACTTATAGATTCAAGGCCAGTTTTTTTAACTTGGCTTCCACTTTCTCATTCTTATGAACATAGTGTGCAATTCGTTCAAATTGCTGTAGGAGCGAAAGTATTTTATGCAGAAAAAATAGAAAAACTTTTAGAAAATATATCTGAAGCAAAACCTACAATTATGACAGCAGTTCCAAGATTTTATCAAAATCTTTATAACAAAATAAATATTAATTTAAAAAAACAATCAGGTTTTAAAGCTAAATTAATTGATGCAACTATTCGATTGGGTAAGAAAAAATTATTAAACCAAAAAATGACTATTTTAGAAAAGTTTTTAAATATTATAGTTGAGGCCCTAGTCAGAAAAAAAATAAAAAAACAGTTTGGTGGAAACCTAAAAGCTTTTGTTTCTGGCGGAGGTGCTCTAGATAAAGAAATAGGAGAATTTTTGAATTCTGTAGGACTGCCTACGCTTCAAGGTTATGGTCTAACAGAAACTTCTCCAGTAGTAAGCTGTAATCCCATAGATAAGATAAAAGTTGAAACTGTAGGACCACCTTTTAAAGGAAACCAAGTAAAAATTGCTGATGATGGAGAAATTTTAGTCAAAGGGGAAAATGTAATGTTGGGGTATTGGAATAAAAAAGAAGAGACAGATGAAGTTATTATTGATGGATGGCTACATACGGGTGATATTGGAGAAATAGATCCAGAGGATGGTTATCTAAAAATAACTGATAGAAAAAAAGATATTATTGTAAGCGCAGGAGGAGATAATATTTCACCAGCTAAAATTGAAAATATGATTACAAATGAACCAGAAATAGATCAATGTATGGTTTATGGTGATAAAAAAAATTATTTAGTTGCATTAATAGTGCCTAGTAAAGATTTTTTAAGAGAAAAAGAAAAAATTAATAATGTAATTGAAAAAATAAATAAAAAGTTAACTTTATTAGAAAAAATAAAAAAAATTCAATTAATAGATGAAAATTTTTCAATAGAAAATGGTTTAATGACACCAACAATGAAAGTAAAAAGAAAAAAAGTTACTGAAAAATATAAAAATCAATTAGAAAAACTTTATTAAATTATATTTGAATATTTGGTTATTATCCGCATAAACATTAACAAAATTAATTAAAAAAATTTATAAAAAAAATAAAAATAAAAAAATTTTTTTTGAAATTTATGTTTTAATTAAAGAATTGACATAACTTACATAAAAAAATAAAAATATATTAACAGCGAATCAATTTGATTCGTTAAACTTAAACAGGGAGCTAAAGATGCCTAAGAAAAGAAAAAAAGCTGCTAAAAAAAGTAAGAAAAAAGCAGCAAAGAAAACTAAGAAAAAAGCAAAAAAGGCTAAAAAAGCTAAAAGAAGAAAAAGATAGTAATTTACTAATCTTTACTAAAAACGCTTCTCATTACATTTCTTATGAGAGGCGTTTTTTTATTCATCTAAATGTTCGTCAGTATCTGAGATAGGTTCTTCTACTGGAAGTTCTGTAGTTGGAGTTTTTGGTGTAGAGGCAACAGGTTGAATTTGCCCATCTAAATTTCTCTTTAAAGCTTTATCAAGTTTCTTTTGAGTGTCTTCTAATGACACATTTAGTACTATCTTAAATTCAGATAATATTCTTTCATAAGCTTTTTCAAATAGTTGTCTTTCACTGTAAGATTGATCTACCATAAGATCGTCACCTTTATTTAAATCTCTAACAACTTCTGCTAATTCATAAATTTTACCTGAAGAGATTTTAGCCTCATACTCTTGTGCCCTTCTACTCCACATTGACCTTTTTATTTTTGGTTTACTCTTAAGAATAGAGATACATTTATTTACTTGATTGATAGTAGCCAAGGGTCTCAAATGAGATTGTTTATTAACTGGAACCATCCCATTTGCTTTATCCTTTTCAAATTTTATTACATAGGTTTCAACATCTATTCCACCTATGTTAATTTTTTTAAACTCTGTAATTTGACCAACGCCATGTTTAGGATAAACAACGTGGTCTTTAATTTTGTATTCTCTTTTTTCGGTTTCTTGTTTTTTTACTTTTTTTATTTCTGGCTTAACTTCATTACTTTTAGAAATTCTTAAATTATCTACTTTTGTTTCGTCTTGTATTTCACTTTTTTTTGATATTTTTTTGACCTTAGTTGTCTTAGAGGAAGTTTTTTTTAAAATTTTTTTAGCTTTTTTTGGTGCAATTTTCTTTGCTACTTTTTTAACTTTTTTTGGTTTTACAGATTTTTTGATTACTTTTTTTGTTACTTTTTTTTTCACTTTTTTTTCAGATTTGCTTTTAAAGATTTTCTTTAAAATATTTTTCGTACTTATTTTGCTCATCTTTAAATTTTTCATGATCCGTGTAAGGATCTTTTTTTTCACTTATATTTGGCCAGATTTCAGAATATTTTGTATTGATTTCTAACCATTTTTCACTACCAGGTTCTGTATCTGCAGTTATGGCATCAACAGGGCATTCCGGCTCGCAAACGCCACAATCTATACACTCATCCGGTTTAATTACAAGCATATTTTTACCCTCATAAAAACAATCTACGGGGCATACTTCAACACAATCAGTTAATTTACATTTGATACATTTATCGTTTACTAAGTAAGTCATCTAAGGTTTTTGATTTTGTATTCTGTTTTTAATATCTCCCATAGTTTTACTGTCAATATATAAAAGGCCAGCAAGGCGTCGCATCAAATTTGTCTCATATATATCAGCATCTTCATTTGAGTAGATTATAGACCATAAAGCTTCAATTATTTTAATTTTATCTTCTTCAGCTAGGTTTTTGACTTCTCTTGTAAAATCTAAAATTTGATTTGAATTTTCTTCAATAATTTTTGCTTCTTTAATTGTTTTATCCAATTCATTTTCATCAGAGCCTAGTTCTAGTAAAGTTTTTTTTATTATTTCTTCCTCACTATTTGTATAATTTTCATCAATCTTAGCCGCATGGATTAATAATGCACAAATTTTTACTAAAAAATTATTTTCTGTTTCATTTTCTTTTTTTTTAAAAAACATAAAAATTATCTAAGATTTAAATTTTTTAATACTTTGAATGGATTTTCACTAGAAACTTTTTTTACTAGATTTTTTTTAAACTGTTTTATAGGGTTATATTTGAAAAATGTTTCCTCTTCTTTATCAAAAATTTTATATCCCATTTTCTTTAAAAGTTTTTTAAAATTGTCTTTGTTACAACCCAAAAGATTTAACATCTCAGGTACCATCTTTATTTCTTTATTTTCTTTTGAATTAGAATTAATTATTTGCATGAAAAGTCTCTCTAAAATATCAATTCTAACAAATAAGTTATCAAATTTTTCAAAACCACAAAGGAGCATAAAATTTCTATTTCTAGATTCTTGATCATCTAAAAAATTAAGACCAAAAGTAGGAGGTTTTAATTTATGATATTTTTGATGAAAATTTTTCCACAATAAAGTTCTGAGTGAAACTGCCTCAGGCTTGATCAATTGATATAAAAAAACATGATACCTACCAAATTTAACACCAAGTTCTCTTAAAATTTTTCTTTCATTTTGACCAAGTGTTTTTAAATATTCTGAAACTTGCTGTCGTTTTAATACCCCGTTATTTTCATAAAGTTGATAAGCTAATGCTTTAATTGAAGAATTTTTTTCTTTAAGATTTTTTAAATCAATTAGACTTTTTAGGACTGTATTAATTTTTGTCTGTATCCACTTCTGAATAAAGTCAACTAATTTTTGTTTTGGATTTTGTTCTATTGTATCATCAATAATAAGTTCAAAATTAGGATTTAAGTAGTCATTTCCAACAGATAGTTTTGCTATAGGAAAATTATTCCAATAAATTTTAAAATCATTATTCAACTCAACAAGTCCTGTATCAATAATTATTTGAATTCTTTTTTCAAGCTCAGGCCCAATAGATTGTCTAGCTGCTTTTTTCAATGATTTAATGTCAGTTTCTAGCGCTCCTTTTTTAAAATCTAACTCTAACTTAAGACCTTTTATTTTTCCTATAAATTGATCATCAATCATTACATCGTTATTTTCTAAAATTTCTGTCTTAAATTCCATATCTTGTTTTAAACCTCTTGCAAGAACACTAGCTCTTTTATCAATGAAAGTTTTTGTAAGTTCTTCATGAAGTCTATCTGAAAGTCTATCTTCTAAATGTTTTGTTTTTTCTATCCAATAGTCTTGATTTTCAATCCAGTTATTTTTATTAGAAACATAAGACCAAGTCCTAACATTTGCAATTCTATTTGATAAAGAATCTACATTTCCCTCTAATTTATCAAGCTTTATAAGCTGTAATCTCATAAATTCATCACTAATTTGCCCTTTTTCACTGTTTAGAAATGAAAATACATTTCTAATAACTTCATAATGATTTCCATAAGTTTTCTTAACAAAATCGGGTATTTGGCAGCATTCCCATAATAGGCCTAGGGTTTTTTTATTAAATTCTAAATTAATTAAACTTTTGTCTCTTAAAAAATATTTTAAAGCTTTTTCGTCTTCACATTCGTGTATTTTTCTTAACCATTCTGTATGAGGTTTTTCTTCAAGAGATTTAATTAAACTCAATGGATTATTAAAGTTAAGATTTGAATTTCTCCAAAAAAGATTTCTTATTTCTTCAAATTTATGATTTTCTAATAGTTCAACATCTTCGGATGTAATTTCTTTACAATCACCAGTGATCCCAAAATTACCATCATTAAGATATCTACCAGCTCTACCTGCAATTTGACCAATTTCAGAGAGATTTAATTTTCTTAATTTTTTACCATCAAATTTTTTTAGATTTGAAAAAAAAACATGGTCTAAATCCATATTAATTCCCATTCCTATAGCATCAGTTGCGACTAAAAAATCAACATCACCAGACTGGTACAATTCTACTTGGGCATTTCTTGTTTTAGGACTTAATGATCCCATCACTATTGCTGCCCCACCCTTTTGCCTTCTTATAAGTTCTGCTATGGCATAAACTTCCTCTGCAGAAAAAGCTATTATTGCTGTTTTTCTATTTATTCTAGAAATTTTTTTATGACCTGTATATGTTAGTTTTGATAAACGGTCTCTATTTATAAACTCTACATCTGCATCAAGTTTAGAAATTATTTTTTTAATCGTATTAGAGCCCATGAGCATTGTAAGTTTTTCTCCTCTCATATTTAAAAGTCTATCTGTAAATATATGACCTCTCTCATGATCGGCACACATTTGTATTTCATCCACTCCAACAAATTCTAAATGTTTATCTATGGGCATAGACTCAACAGTACATAAGAAATATTTTGCATTTTGAGGGATTATTTTTTCTTCGCCAGTGATCAAAGCTACTTTATCAATACTAATTTTTTTGATTACTTTGTCATAAACTTCTCTAGCTAATAACCTTAATGGAAATCCAATCATACCAGTATCAAAAGACAGCATGGTCTCTATAGCTAGATGGGTTTTTCCTGTATTAGTTGGTCCTAGAACAGCTGTGATTTTGTATTTAGTCATTTCTATCTTTGGTATATCTTTTTTTTTACCTACCAGATATTGTTGCTGTTAAAGAACAAAAATAGACTAAAACATGACCGAATCGGAGGATAAAAAGTTCTCATTTTACTTATATAGTTCAGTTAGATTAGCATAAATAAGATTAATTCTATAATGGTAATTTTAAAAAAAATATGACCAAAAAAATTTGGCAAGCGTCTTTAAATCAAAAAAAAAATTCAATTCTAAATAATTTTGAAAAATATATTTCTGAAAAATTTAATAAAAATTTTAATGGTGATTATCAAAAGATACTAAATTGGAGCATTAAAAATTCCCCAGAATTTTGGAGCGCTTTCTGGAGTTTTAGCAAAATCAAAGGCATAAAAGGGAATAAAAAGATTAAAAAATCTAAAATATTTTATAAAAATAAATTTCTACCGAATAGTAAATTAAATTTTGCTGAGAATTTATTAACTAAAAATAATAATGAAAAAGCTATAACTTTTATAAGTGAAAATAATTATAGAGAAGAGAGAAGTTGGGTTAAATTAAATGAAAACACAAGTAAGTTGATACAGTTCCTTAAAGACAAAAAGATTAAAAAAAAAGATAGAATATCTGCTTACATGCCAAACACTATTGAAACGGTAGAAGCTTTTTTGGCTGCATCTTCAATAGGGGCAATATGGTCTTCTTGTTCACCAGATTTTGGAGTAAAGGGAGTAATCGAAAGATTTTCTCAAATAAATCCAAAGTTATTATTTATTACTGATCAATATTTTTATAATGGAAAAAATATTAATGTTTTAGAGAGACTTTCAGAAATTTTAAAAAAAATACCTTCAATTAAACATATTGTAGTTGTTAGTTATCCTGGAAAAAAATTTATAAATTATAAATTACCATTTAGAAAAAATATTTTTAGATGGAATGAATTAATGAAAATTAATTCTAGGAATATAAATTTCACTAAATATGATTTTGATCATGAACTTGCCATACTTTATTCAAGTGGCACAACAGGAAAACCTAAATGTATTTGTCATGGGACTGGAGGAGTATTAATTCAACATAAAAAAGAACATCAATTACATTGTGATATTAAAGAAGGAGATAATGTTTTTTACTTTACTACTTGTGGATGGATGATGTGGAATTGGTTAGTAAGTGTTTTAGCTTCTAAAGCCTCAATAGTATTATTTGATGGTTCGCCAATGTTTAAGAAAGACGATTTATTGCTAAAAATTGCAGAGAAAGAAAATATTACATTTTTAGGAATAAGTGCAAAATATGTAGACGCATTACGTAAATTAAAACCAAATCTTAAATATAAGTATAATCTAAAAAAGTTAAAAACTATTTGTTCAACAGGATCACCTTTGTCAAACGAAGGCTTTAAATATGTTTATCAAAATATAAAAAAGAATGTTCATTTAGCATCAATTTCAGGTGGTACTGACATTGTTTCATGTTTTGTTTTGGGTAATTTATATCAACCTGTGCATGTAGGAGAGATTCAAAATAAAGGATTAGCTCTAAATGTTGATATTTTTAATGAGAAGGGGAAATCTATAAAGAATAAAAAGGGAGAATTAATTTGCAAAAATCCTTTTCCTTCAATGCCATTGAAGTTTTGGAATGATAAAAATAATAAAAAGTATAAAAATGCATATTTCAATCGTTTTTCTAATGTTTGGCATCATGGGGATTTTGCAGAAATAAAAACAAATAATGGTTTCGTTATTTATGGCCGTTCAGATACAACTTTAAATCCTGGAGGGGTAAGGCTTGGAACTGCAGAAATTTATTCTGAGGTTGAAAAATTTAAGGAAGTAAAAGAGTCAATTGTTGTGGGGCAATCTTGGGATAATGATGTTAGAATTGTTTTATTTTTAATTATGAATTCAAAATTTTATCTTACTGATGATTTATTAAAAAGAATAAAAATGCAAATCAGAAAAAATGCTTCTCCAAGACATGTTCCTAGTAAAGTAATTGTAGTTAACGATATTCCAAGAACTAAAAGTGGGAAAATTGTAGAATTAGCAGTTAAAAATACAATTGAGGGAAACAAAATAAAAAATAAAGAAGCTTTAGCAAATCCTGATGCTTTAAAATATTTTATGAATTTAAAAGAGCTTAGTAATTAAATGTTAAAAGATTTAGTTAAAAGCCTTAAACCATCTTCAACATTAGCAATAAATGAGACTTCTAGAAAATTAGAGGAGCAAGGAAAAAAAATATTTAAATTTGGTTTTGGACAATCTCCATTTAAAGTTCCATTTGATGTTGTAGAGGAATTAAAAAATAATGCTCATCAAAATCAATATTTACCCATGCAAGGTTTATCCAAGTTGAGAGATGCAGTAGCAAAGTATACTTCCAGCAAAAAAAATTTTAATTATAAATCTGAAAATGTAATTATAGGACCTGGATCTAAAGAATTAATGTTTTTACTACATATAATTTTTGATGGAGAAATTATTTTACCTGCTCCAAGCTGGGTTTCTTATGCACCTCAGGCGATG
>CACFMU010000011.1:0-21409 GCA_902567435.1 uncultured Pelagibacteraceae bacterium | reverse complement strand
AGCGAAATCAAACTTTGTAAATTCATTTGTTTTTGTTTCATCTGGTTATGCAGATCCTAAAAGTTCAGGAGATTATTTAAAATTCAAGGGAGAAGTTGAAGAAGAATTAAAAAAACTTAATTTTCCAAAGCTTGGAGTTATGAGGCCGTCATTTTTGCTAGGTGACAGAAAGGAAAAGAGAGTTGGAGAAAAAATTGGTATTTTTATATTTAAACTTATATCCCCTTTATTATTAGGACCTTTAAAAAAAATGAAGCCAATTCATTCAGAAATTGTTGCAAGGTCAATGATAAAAGTTGCAAATGAAGATTTACAAAAAAATACATTTGAGTCTAACGAAATAATGGAATTAACTAAGTAATACTATTTTTGATTTAATATCTTTTTAGCTGAGTCAGTTTTTTTTATCCATGATTTAGGAATAGTATCTACTCCTTTTAAAGCTGCAAAATAAGCTCCAATGAAATTAACTCTTGAACAATTACACCCTCCAGCCTTAATTGTTCTTAAAATTGCACCTTTATAATTTATTGAATTAATAATTGAGTGAATTGAACTATTAAAAGTCCCAGGATAGCTGCACGCCATTCCTAATTTTTTAACCGCTATTGCGTGAGGTTTTGATTTTAGCCTTTTAACTCTTTCAATGTCATCAACAACACTCTTAAAGTATGAATTTTTTTTAAACTTTTTTGAAAAGTCATTTATAGGATCCTTAGAACCTTTAAGAGCCAAATCTATCAGATTAAACTTAGCCAAAGCATACTTAAGGCTTATTTTTGAAACTGTAATTGTTGAGATAATTTTTTTTAAACTATTAAAATCATAACCATATAAAAAATAGGGTAGAGCAGCACAGTAACCATCAGACTCATTTACTTTTATACCACCTGTAAATTTCTTTTTAGCCTTAATGTTTTTAACTGTTTCAATAATATTTTGATGTATCCAAGGTCCTTTAATAATGCCACGCCAATCTTTAACTTTTCTATATTTAGCTCTAAGATTAAGGTTCTTCCAATATACACTTCCTGGACCAAAGTTTTTAGTGATATTCTTTTTAAATCTTTCTTCTATATTTTCATGTCCCTCAACTAATGTTCTAAACATAACTTGACCAACTTCATTATAGCCTGATACTTTTCCAGTTTTAATATTGTAAAAAGGACTTTTATTTTTTTTTAAAAAAGTAAAATCTTTCTTTCCTTTAATATAAGTTAATAGTTTTTTCTGATTATAAACCCAATGTAGAGGTCTAGCCGCAGCATCAGCTACAGTTGCACCCAAGAAAACATGTAAATTATTTTTCATAATATTTAAAATTTTTCAACAGATGTTCTTATTTGAGTTTCCCAAGACCATGCACTTTTATCTTGGTTATGAAACTGAAGATATATTTTTGCAATTTCATCTGGATGTATAGTCTTATAAGATCCATAATTTTCGTGGCCAATACCACCATCGATAATAAAGTGACCAATATGAATATTTTGAGGATGTAATTCTCTTGCCAATGATTGAGCCAAACCTCTTAAACCAAATTTTCCCATTGCAAAAACAGAAGAATTTGGAAAACCTTTTATACTTGCGGTAGCACCAGTAAAAAAAATACTTCCACGTTTTTTTTTAAGCATTCTTTTTGCAGACTGTTGAGACACCAAAAAACCTCCATAACTTGTAATATTAATTGCTTCAAATGCTTTTTTGGGATCTAGGTCAACAATACTGCCTCCGAGACTTTTTGATGGGTTATAAATTACTAAATTTGGCACCCCAATTATTTTGTCAGTTTTCTTGAATAAGTTTGTCACACTCTTAATTTTAGTGGCATCACATTTAATTGTATTAGCTCCAATTTCTTTTTTTAAATCTTGAAGCTTTTCAATATCTCTTGCTGCGAGAACAACCTTCATTCCTTTCGAGGAACATAAGCGAGCCAAGGATGCACTTAATCCACTTCCTGCTCCTACGATTAAAACTGACTCAGTCATTTTTTTAATATTTTTTTTAAAATTTCTAAATTTTGAAATATTCTTTTATATCTTTTTGAAACATTAAGTATATTGATGAAATTTGTATTAAAGTATTTAAACTTAAAACAAATCTTACACCTGAGGAATTTAATCCTATTTCTGGCAAAGGTCCAAAAGGAGCTTCAAAAACTGACCATAATTGCTCCAAATAAATCGAATAGACCAACTACATTCCATGAAAGTAATAGACCCCATAAAATAGCACTTGGTTTTTTTATAATGTAGTAAACTAAGAATATTGCAGTGATTCCAATTATAAAGTCACCTACAAAAGGGACTATCCATTCAGATGGTGCTGAACGTTCATTACCAGTATAAGTCCAAAACAAAAATAAGCCTGATCCTAACGCTCTGAATGACATCCATCCTGTTGCAAAAATAAGCCAATTTAATTTCATTTTTTAATGTGATAAAAATTTTTCAGCTTCTAATGCTGCCATACAGCCCATACCTGCAGCAGTTACAGCTTGTCTAAAAGTCTTGTCTTTAACATCTCCTGCAGCATAAACTCCAGGTATATTAGTTTCTGTCGAGTCTGGTTTAGTTATTAAATAACCTTCTTTATCCATATTCAATTGCTCTTTAAATAATGCTGTTGCAGGGTCATGACCAATTGCAATAAATAAACCATCAATTTTAATTTCTTCAATATTATTAGTTTTTAAATTTTTAATTTTGAGACCTGTAACGTTTTTGGGTTCACCGTCTCCAATTACTTCATCAACAGCACTATCCCAGACGATTTCAATTTTTTTATTTTCCATTAATTTCTTTTGAAGCAATTTTTCAGCTCTTAACTCATTTCTTCTATGTATTAGTTTTACCTTGGATGCAAATTTTGTAAGAAACATTGCTTCCTCAACAGCTGCATTACCACCACCAACAACTGCAACTTCTTTATCTTTAAAGAAGAAACCGTCACATGTAGCACATGCAGAAACTCCAAAGCCTCTAAATTTTTGTTCTGACTCTAAATTTAACCATCTCGCTTGTGCACCAGTTGAAATAATTATGCTATCCGCAGTATATTTTTGGCCACTGTCTCCTAAAGCTTCAAATGGCACAGATTTTAAATTTACTGAAGAAATATGATCTTCAATCATTTCTGTTCCTACAGCTTTAGCCTGATCTTTCATTTGATCCATCAACCAAGGTCCTTGAATTACATCAGCAAAACCAGGATAATTTTCTACATCTGTTGTTGTACTTAATTGTCCACCAGGAGCAGAACCGTAGACCAAAATTGGATTTAACATTGCTCGTGCTGCATAAACAGCTGCGGTGTATCCGGCAGGACCGGATCCAATTATTAACACTTTTGTGTGTTTAGTTGGATTATCACTCATAGAGAAGTTATATAAGTATAAATGACAAAATTAAAAGGCATATTATTAACTCAGGGAATGCATGGCATGATTAGCCAAGTAGAGGGATTGGCAAAAGCTTTAGATATAGATTTTACACACCATACAGTTGAACTAAATAATTTTTGGAAAATGGTTCCTCCAAAAATAACACCAATCTCACAAAGTGTTTATAAAAAAATTGATCATGAAAATTTTGATGTCATTATATCTTGTGGTCGTAAAAGTGTTATTCCATCAATTCATTTAAAAAATAATTCAAATAAGAAAGTATTTAATATTCATATTCAAGATCCAAAAGTAGACTTAAAGCATTTTGATTTTATTGTTGCTCCAGAACATGATTCAATTAAAGGTCAAAATGTAATTAGCACTAAAGGAGCTATTCATTATCTTACTGAAAATGAAATTAATGAAAATAAGGATTATTTAAATTCTTTTATCAAAAAAGATGAGAGAATAATTTGGACTTTAATTATGGGTGGGCCAACCAAATATTATGATTATTCGACAAAAAATATTAAAGAAATTTTTACAACTCTTAGCAAGTTATCAAAAAAACATAATTTTCAATTAGTAATAATACCATCAATGAGAACACCAACTAATATTATTCAATATGCAAATGACTATTTTGGAGGTGATCATACAGTGATAATGGATGTTGATAAGAAGGCCTATCTATCAGCTTTAGCAATAGCTCAAAATATCATTGTTACATGTGATTCTAGCTCAATGATCTCAGAAGCAGCTTTAACTGGAAAACCAATTTATATAGCTAGCATTTTACCAAAAAAAAATGACAAAAGATTTCAAAGATTTAGAAATTTATTTAGAGAATTAAATATTACTAGAAATTTAGGTGAAGAAGTAGAAAATTGGAACTATCAAAAGTTAGATGAAACAAATAGGGTAGCTAAAATTATAAAACAAAAAATAAATTTTTAATGTCATTTTTAAATTCAATTAAAAATCAATCAAAAAAAAACGAATTCCCGTTTAATCATTGGGAATATCATAATGCGCTTTCAGATGAAGCAATTGAAGAAATTGTTAAGGCAGATATTCCAGATGTTAGTAAACATAATTTAGATTATGATGGAACTCGAGCAATTGATGGTGGTGCAGCTGAATTTAGAGAGGGGATAGCCTCAGGTGGTGAAGCAATAAAATTTAGATGTTTTGTTACAAAAGAAAATGAAAAACAATTTCCAAACTTGGTAAAATTTATTAATGAGCTACAATCTAAAGAAGTTCACGAAACCATTTCTAAAATGATTGATAAAGATTTATCAAACTCATATGTTAGAGTTGAAGTTATCTGTGATCGTGAAGGATTTTGGTTAAAACCCCATTGTGATATTAAAGAAAAACTAATGTCTGGCTTAATATTTGTTAATAATGCCAACGAGTCTGAGGACTTAGGTACAGATTTTTATAATGACAAGTTAGAAAAAGTTAAAACAGTTCCTTACAAAAATAATTATGGATACATGTTTACTAGTGGTCCAAATACCTGGCATGGAATGGAAAAAAAGAAAATTTTAAAAGAGAGACGATGTTTGCAAGTCAATTATGTGACTTTTGAAACAGACTGGAAAGTTGATTAATTTTATTTTTCCCAATCAAATCTTGAAAAAGAGTCAAAAACTTTGAAAATTCCCTCTGACCATTGATTGCAAACCTTTGCATAATTCTCGTCTGTAACATTTAAACACTCAAGCGTAGATAGATTATCAGCATCTTTTTTAAGAACTGCAAAATCAATTGGAGGTCCAACAGTAAGATCACTTTTTAATGTAGAGTCCATTGAAATTAGTGCACAGCGTGATGCATCACCAATAGTGACAGTTGGCTTTATAACTCTATCAAGAATTGGTTTTCCATATTTTACTTCCCCGATTACGAGGTATGGTTTACTATCTGCTGGTCTTATATAATTACCCTGAGGATAAACTAAATATAACTCATGTTGCTGACCTTTGATTTGTCCACCAACAATAAAAGTAGAACCTAACAAAACGTTGTCTGTATTTATACCTTGAGGTGCTGAATGTTCAATATTTAGTGAACCAATATAAGACGCTATTTGTTCGAAATCACTACAGGTATTTAAATTCATTATACCCGTTGAACTTTTAAGATCTTTTTCAACAGATTTAAAAACTGCTTGAGATGTTCCTAAATTTCCTGATGTCACAATTACAATTGTTCTATCACCCACATCGTGAGTCATCATTTTAGAATAAATATTTACATTATCTAAACCAGCGTTTGTTCTTGAGTCTGAAGCAAAAACAAGTCCTTCATTTGTTTTAATACCTATACAATATGTCATCTCAGTTATTAAAATAGATAATTTTAAAGTAAATTAACAATCTATTAAAAGCATAACTGATATCTGCATTATGCATTTGCATATTATAGTCAAGTAATGAACATTATTATAATATGGTTTCAAAACTCTGGAATAATTACAACTCAAAACAAGCTTATGACGGATATTTTACTAAAGATAATAAACTTCGAAAACACGCTACAATAATTTCATCGATCTTAGAAAGATATGGTAAAAAAAAACTTCAAGAAATTGAAAAAAATTGCCAGAGTACAATAAGTGCCAGAGGTATAAACTTCAGAGTTTATGCTGCAAATAATAGGGCTGAAGAAAAAAAATGGCCCCTTGATATTATCCCACGAATAATCCCAAAAACACAATGGAACAAGGTCTCAAAAGGTCTAAAGCAGCGTGTAAAAGCTTTAAATTTGTTTATTGATGATGTTTATAATCAAAAAAAGATATTCAAAGATAAGGTAGTTCCAAAAGAAATTATTTTTAATTCCCCCTATTATGTAAAAGAATGTGAAGGGTTTTCACCAAAGCATAAAGCTTGGTCAAATATTTCAGGTGTGGACTTAATAAGAAATGCAAATGGTGATTATTTGGTTTTAGAAGATAACTTAAGAGTTCCTTCAGGTGTATCTTATATGCTTGAAAACAGAATGGTAATGAGAGATGTGTTTCCTGAATTATTTACGAGGTATAAAGTTGCATCCATCCATCAATATACAAATAAATTGTTTAATTGCATGGTTGAGTGTATTCCAAAAAAAACTGCAAACCCACATATGGTGGTTCTAACTCCGGGTATATATAACTCAGCATATTTTGAGCATTCTTTCTTGGCTGATCAGATGGGCATTGCTTTAGTTGAAGGAAAAGACTTATTCGTTGAAAACGATATTGTATACATGAAGACTGTAAAAGGTCCTTTAAAAGTTGACTGCATATACAGACGTCTTGATGATAATTTTTTAGATCCCAAGGTATTTAATAAAGAGTCAGTTATAGGTGTTCCAGGATTATTTAAAAGTTGGCGTAAAGGAAATGTCGGCATCATAAATGCTATAGGCACAGGGATCGCTGATGACAAAGTAGTTTACTCTTATGTTAATAAAATGATTGTTTATTATCTTGGTGAACAACCTATCTTGAGTCAGGTAGAAACCTACTTGTGTCACAATAAAAATGAAAGAAACTATGTTATTGAAAATATATCAAAATTAGTTGTGAAACCTGCTAATGCCTCTGGTGGTTATGGAATAATGATGGGTCCCAAAGCAGATAAAAAAGAAAGAGATGATGTAATAGCAAAAATTAAAAGAAACCCAAGAGAGTATATTGCGCAACCACTTGAAACTCTTTCAACAGCACCAACAATTACTGAAAATGATATTGAGCCTCGGCATCTCGATTTAAGACCATTTGTGCTAAGTGGAAAAACTACTTACGTAAGTACAGGTGGATTGACAAGAGTTGCTCTAAGAAAAGGCAGTACTATTGTTAATAGTTCTCAAGGTGGCGGATCTAAAGATACACTAATCGTTGATGTCTAAATTTTTTATATATCTTGCAGAGAAGTTACTTCTAATTTTTTTGTTTTAAGTGATTTTATTGCCTCAAGACAAGCTTGAGCTGTTGACATGTTGGTGCAATAAGGAACTTTATTTTTAAGCGTTCCTCTTCTTAGTGCGACTGCATCATTTAATCTATGTTCAGAGTTTCCGCCACCAGTATTAATTACTAAAGCAATTTTTTTAGAGTCTAATACATCAACAATATGAGGAGAACCACTACTTACTTTGTTAATAATCTTACACTTCATCCCATGCTTTCTAATGTACTTTGCAGTACCTCTTGTTGCACATAGCGTGAAATTAAGTTTTATAAGTTCTTTTGCTAAATCTATCCCTTCATCTTTATGGGAGTCTTTCAATGATACGAATGCTAGTCCTTGTTTTGGTAAGGAATTGGCCGATGCGATTTGGCTTTTAGCAAATGCCATTCCAAAGTTTTTATCAAATCCCATTACTTCACCAGTTGATTTCATTTCAGGTCCTAAAAGCAAATCACTATTAGGAAACTTATTAAAAGGAAATACCGCCTCTTTTACCGCATACATTCCCTTAGATTTATCTCTTAGATTAAATTTAGATAATTTTTCACCAGCCATTACACGTGATGCAATTTTAGCAAGCGGCAGACCTTTTGCTTTGGATACAAATGGAACCGTTCTACTTGCTCTAGGATTTACTTCAATTACATAAATCTCATCTTTTTTAATTGCATATTGAATATTCATAAAACCTTTAACTTTTAAAGCTAAAGCTAATTTCTTAGTCTGATTTTCTATTTCTTTAATTAAGTATGGTTTAATTGATACTGGGGGTAAACTACACGCAGAGTCTCCAGAATGAATTCCAGCTTCTTCAATATGTTGCATGATCCCTGCTACATGTACTTGTTTTCCATCTGATATTGCATCAACATCAACTTCCATTGCATGATCAATAAACTTATCAATAAGAATAGGATTTTCTTCAGCGGCCTTGAATGCTTCTTCAACAAAGTTTTTAAGTTGGCTTTTTTCATGAACGATTTCCATTGCTCTTCCACCCAATACATAAGACGGTCTAACCATTAAAGGTAGGCCAATTTTTTCTGCTATTTGAATTGCTTGCTTAAAGGTTTTAGCAATTCCACTTTCTGCTTGTTTTAGTTTTAATTTGTTCAATAGATCTCTAAATCTGTCTCTATCTTCTGCTAAATCAATTGATGTGTATTGAGTTCCTAAAATTGGAAGTTTATTATCGTGTAAAAATTTAGCAAGTTTAATTGGAGTTTGACCACCAAATTGCGCAATAACACCAACTAGGTTTCCTTTTTCTTTTTCTTTTTTAATAATATTAAAGACGTATTCTTCTTTTAAAGGTTCAAAATATAATCGATCACTGGTGTCATAATCTGTTGATACGGTCTCAGGGTTACAGTTAACCATGATTGTCTCAAAACCCGCATCTTTCAATGAAAAAGCAGCCTGACAACAGCAATAATCAAACTCAATTCCTTGTCCTATTCGGTTGGGTCCACCACCTAATATAATGATTTTTTTTCTTGAAGATGGATCTGCTTCACATTCAGAATTAATTGAAAAGTTACGTTGATATGTTGAGTACATATAAGGAGTAAATGATTTAAATTCAGCAGCACAAGTATCAACCTTTTTAAATACAGGAAGTATTTTAAGAGCCATCCTTTTTCGTCTAACTGCATCTTCAGGGGTATTAGTTAACTCAGATAGTTTTTTGTCTGAAAAACCAATAGATTTTATTCGGTTAAACTCATTAAAATCTTTAGGAAGTCCTTTGTTTTTAATCTTATTTTCATTATCTACAATTTCTTTAATCTGCTCTAAAAACCATGGGTCAATTTTAGATAAAGCAAAAATTTTTTTTAAATTAATTTTTTTTCTGATTGCTTCAGCAACAAGTAAAATTTTATTTGGAATATTTTCTTTTAATTTTCTCTCTATTTGACGTCTATTGAGATCAAATATTGCATCTAAACCTGAAAAACCAGTTTCAAGAGAAACTAATGCTTTTTGAAGCGACTCTTTAAAATTTCTTCCAATTGCCATTGCTTCACCGACGGATTTCATAGATGTTCCTAATGTAGCAGGTGAAGTTGAAAATTTTTCAAATGTAAATCTTGGAATTTTGGTAACCACGTAATCAATACTTGGTTCAAATGATGCGGGTGTTACTTTTGTGATTTCATTTTTTAGTTCATCTAAAGTATAGCCTACTGCAAGTTTAGCAGCAACTTTTGCGATTGGAAAACCAGTTGCTTTTGATGCAAGTGCAGATGAACGAGAAACTCTTGGGTTCATTTCAATTACAACCATTCTTCCATTTTTAGGATTGATTGCGAACTGAACATTTGATCCACCTGTCTCAACCCCAATCTTTCTAAGACATGCAATTGAAGCATTTCTCATCACTTGATATTCTTTATCAGTTAATGTTAAAGCAGGGGCTACAGTTATAGAGTCTCCAGTATGAATTCCCATTGGATCGATATTTTCGATCGAACAGATAATGATACAGTTATCTTTTTTATCTCTTACAACTTCCATTTCAAATTCTTTCCAACCTTCTAGGCATTCTTCAACCAATACTTGGCTCACAGGAGATTCGTGTAATCCACTTTTAATAATTTTTAGATAATCTTTTTTATTTTTGGCAATACCACCTCCAAGACCTCCAAGAGTGAAAGCAGGTCTAATAATCGCTGGTAGTCCAATTTTATTTAAAACTTTAGATGCTTGATTAATATTATTTACGATTTCAGATTTAGGTAAATCCAAACCAATATCAATCATATTTTTTCTGAATTTTTTTCTATCTTCTGCATTTGAAATTGCTTTAGAGTTTGCCCCAATCAGCTCTATTTTATATTTTTTTATAATTCCTTTTTTTTTAGCTTCCATTGCAAGGTTTAGTGCAGTTTGACCACCCATAGTTGGAAGAATTGCATCTGGTTTTTCTTTTTTAAGAATTTTTTCTAAAACTTCTAAAGTAATAGGTTCAATATAAGTTTTATCGGCAACATCAGGATCAGTCATTATTGTTGCTGGATTTGAGTTAATTAATACGACTTTATAACCCTCATCTCTTAAAGCTTTGCAAGCTTGAGTTCCTGAATAATCAAATTCACAAGCTTGACCTATGATAATAGGACCAGCTCCAACAACTAATATTTTTTTAAGATCTTTTCTTTTTGGCATTTTTTTTCATGTTGTTAATAAATTCTTGAAATAAATAAACACTATCTTGTGGACCAGGATTGGACTCAGGATGATACTGAACTGAGAATACTGGTTTATTTTTTATTCTTATTCCTTCAATACTGTTATCAAATAAAGATTTGTGTGTGATTTGAATATTTTTTGGTAAATTTTCTTTTACAACCTCAAAGCCGTGATTTTGACTAGTAATTTCTACATTGTCATGAATTAAATTTTTAACTGGATGATTAGCACCTCTATGACCAAGTTTCATTTTTTTTGTTTTACCACCCAATGCTAGAGCAAGTATTTGATGACCTAAACAAATTCCAAATAAAGGTAAGTTTTTATTAATTAAATCTTTAACTATTTTAACAGCATATTTACCAGTTGCTGCTGGATCACCTGGACCATTAGATAAAAAAATACCATTTGGTTTAATTGCTAAAATTTTATCAGCTGGTGTTTTACAAGAGACAACAGTTACTTTGCAATTAAAGTCTGAAAAATATCTTAAAATATTTTTCTTTATTCCATAATCGATCGCAACTACATGAAATGAGTTTTTATTATTCTTTTTGTATCCAGTTTCTTTTTTCCAAGTTGTAAAGCCTTTCCAGATATAGTTTTTTGATGTGGTTACTTTTTCAGCAAGATCAAGGTTTTTTAAACCACTCCATTTTGTTGTTGAGTTAGTTAGTTTACTAATATTAAATTTTCCATTTTTTGAATTGGCAATTGTTCCCTTAGGAGCACCTTTATCTCTAATAAAATTCGTTAAACTTCTGGTATCTAACCCGGTAATACCAACTATTTTATTTTTCTTAAGCCAAGCATCCAAATGTTGAAAAGATCTATAGTTTGAGGGTGATGTTATTTCAGAATTAAAAATTACTCCCTTGGTCCAAATTTTATCACTTTCATAATCCTGTTTGTTAGTTCCAACATTCCCAATATGGGGAAAGGTAAAGTTTATTATTTGTCCAGCGTAAGATGGATCTGATATAATTTCCTGATAGCCAGTTAACGAGGTATTAAAACAAACCTCTCCGGTCGCTTCTCCCTGATAACCAATTCCAATTCCTTTAAAAAACCTTCTTATTTTCGAGGACTAAAACGCCTGTATTGATTTGTGAATTTTTTGAGTTAGTTTTTTTTTGCTTTTTTGATCAATTACAACTCATAAGTTAAAGGTTAATACAATAATTGCTTTATTATCGCAACAGAGATGTATTATAAAATTGTAAAAAAACAATTTTTCTTTTGAAGAATTTTTTCTTTGAAGTAGATTAAAAAATTATGTCATTGAAAGAAACAATCGAAACCGAATATAAAAACGCCTTAAAATCAAAAGATAAAATTAAAATATCAACCTACAGGTTAATATTATCCTCAATTAAAGATTTGGATATTGTTAACAGATCAGGACCAAACAAAAAAGATACTGACGATGAAGATATTAAAAAGCTATTAAAAAAGATGGTTAAACAAAGGGCCGAATCAATTGAAATTTACAAGAAAAATAACAGAACCGATCTTTTGGAAGTTGAACAAAATGAATATGATATTTTAACAGGATTTTTACCAACACAACTTGGTGAGGAAGAAACTAAGAAAATATGCGCCACAATTATCTCTGATCTTGGAGCAACATCTTTAAAAGATATGGGTAAAGTAATGGGTGAGCTTAAAAAAAAATATGCCGATGAAATTGATTTTGCAAAAGCTGGACCTCTTATTAAAGAATTATTGAGCAGTTAATGAAATATCCAAAAGAGTACCTTGACGAAATAAAAACAAGACTAAAAGTTTCTACAGTTGTATCAAAGTCAGTTGCACTTAAGAAAAGAGGCAAAGAATACGTAGGTTTATCTCCATTTAAGAATGAGAAAACTCCATCATTTACTGTTAATGATGAAAAAGAATTTTATCATTGTTTTGCAACATCTGAACATGGCAATATTTTTGATTTTGTGATGAAAATTCAGAATTTAAAATTTGGTGAAGCAGTTAAACATCTTGCTCAATTAGCTGGAATGCAGCCATATATGTTTTCAAAGCAAGATGAAGAAAGAGAAAAAAAATGGAAAGAATATCTGTCAATTTATGACCAATATGTAAATTTTTATCACAATGAGTTGCTTAAAAATGAGGCTTATTTTAATGCAAGAGATTATTTGAATAACAGATCTTTAAGTAAAAATGAAGTTAAGAAATTTAAAATTGGGTATATAAAAAAAAATCCAACTTTTTTTGAAAAATTAAAAAATGAATTTAGTGAACAAACATTAGTTGAAAGTGGTTTGTTTTACTTAGATGAAAAAAAGAAAATGTATGTTGAAAGATTTAGAGGTCGATTAATTTTTCCAATTAACAATATTTCAGGTCAGCCAATTGCATTAGGTGGAAGAATAATTGAAAAACTAGACTATTTAGCAAAATATATTAACTCACCAGAGACAATCTTTTTTAAAAAGGGTTCAAATTTATATAATCTAGATCTTGCAAGAAAATTATCAAATAAATTAGATCATATTTACTTAGTTGAAGGCTACATGGATGTGGTTGGTTTAAGTAAAAACGGAATTGAAAATGTAGTTGCAAATCTTGGAACATCTTTAACAGATAAACAAATATTAACTCTAAATCAGTTTTTTGATGACATTATTATTTGTTTTGATGGCGATGAAAGTGGTTATAAAGCAGCTGTAAGAGCAGCAGAAAATTCCATAAAGGAATTAAAACCTGAAAAACAAATATCTTTTTTATTTTTACCTAATAAAGAAGACCCAGACAGTTATATTAATAAAAATGGTAAAAATTATTTCATAGACTTTACAAAGCAGAGCAAGTTATCTATTCATCAGTTCATTTTTAGCCATTATAAAAAACAAACAGATAATAACCCATCTTCTATGGCAATATTTGAGAAAAAACTTAGAGCAATAGCCAATACTATTAAAGATGATTTTATTAAAAAGTATGTTCTTGAATACTTTTTAGAAAAAATAGCTGAATTAACTCCCCATTCTAACCAAAATAAAAATAAGTATTATATTAAAAAAACTAAATCTTTAGAAACAACAAAAAAACATTTTAATGACAGCAAAACTATTTCAGGTGTTGAATTAAAGGAATTTTCTTTATTGTATTTAGTACTTAACAATCTTAGTTTTTTACAGGCCAATATCCATTTAATTGAAGATATTAAATTTTTTACTGAAATAAATAGACAAATACTTGATACAATTATTCAGAAATTAAAATCAGGAGAACAAATAACGGCTGATGATCTAAATTTAGATAAACAATTATTAGATAAGATTAATAAATTTGCTCCCATTAAGCATATTTTGAAAAATAAGCCTGACAATGAAAATCAAGTTATAGAATTATTAGATGATATCTCTAAAGATCTATTTAATTACGATCTTGAATTTAGAATTCAAGAATTAGAATCGAAGTTTTCAAAGGATATGAGTGAATCAACATTCAATGAGCTAAAAGAGTTGAAAAACGAGAGAAAAATCAATTAATCCTCACAATTTAGCAATGGATTTTTACAAATTTGATATTATATAAGTCTTTAACTTATTTTACTGTGGAAAGAATTATTACAAAATCATTTGCAAGATTAATGGGTCGTGGAACTCATAGGGGTTTTATAACTTATGAAGAGCTCAATAAATCTCTAGGTAAAAGAAACCTATCAGATGAAAATTTAGCCCAAGCTTTCATTCATATATTAGATGAGAATATTACTTTAGTTGAAAAAAAATCTGATTTTAAAGTACTAAGAAAAAAAGAAGGATCCTCCAAAGAAGAAGGTAAGACAATGGAGAAAAGTGATGATCCTATTAGAATGTATTTACGTGAAATGGGTGGGGTTGAATTACTTTCACGAGAAGGTGAAATTGCAATTGCAAAAAGAATTGAAGCTGGAAAAGATGTAATGTTAATAGCTTTGTCACAAAGCCCAATGACCGCACAACAGTTTTTTGAATGGAATGGTCAATTACAAAAGGACGAAATTTTAGTTAGAGAAATCATTGATATTGATACAAATTACATGGAAGACGAAACTACAGGACCTAGTGCAAAGCAAAAGAATGCTGGTGAAACAGAAAAAGAAGAAGGATCAGGTGAGGGTGACGATGATGATTTTAATCCGACACTTGCCGCAATGGAAACTGAAATTAAGCCGAAGGTTTTGAAAACTGTCAGTACTTTAACTAAAGAATATAATAAGTTAATTAAATATCAAAAAGAAAAATTAGACTGTGTTTTAAATTCAAAAAATTTTTCTCCAGCAAAAGAAAAAGGATATCAAAAAATTGTGGATGATATTTTAGAAAACATTAAATCTCTCCAATTATCACCTTCAGTTTTAGAGGAATTAGTACAAAAACATTACGTTGAAAACAAAAAAATTATATCATTAGAAGGTAATCTTTTGAGGCTTGCTATGGATCATAAAATACCAAGAAATGAATTCATTAAATTTTATATTGGTAATGAGATAAATCCTAATCTTAAAAAGTTTTTAGATACCAATACAATCTGGAAGCAATTCTTTTCAAAAAATAAGGAAGAATTTAAAAATATAAGAGAGAGATTAATTGAAATAAGTCATAAATTAGGAATTTCTGTAACTGATTTTAAAAAATTAGTAAGTAGAGTTCAAAAAGGAGAAAAAGAATCTAGAATTGCCAAAAAAGAGATGGTTGAAGCTAATTTAAGATTGGTAATTTCAATTGCTAAAAAATATACAAACAGAGGTCTTCAGTTTTTAGATTTAATTCAAGAAGGAAATATTGGTTTGATGAAAGCAGTTGATAAATTTGAATATCGAAGAGGATATAAATTTTCTACTTATGCAACATGGTGGATTAGACAAGCAATCACAAGATCTATTGCGGACCAAGCTAGAACGATTAGAATTCCAGTTCATATGATTGAAACAATTAATAAAATTGTAAGAACGCAAAGACTGATTTTAAGTGAGTTTGGGAGAGAAGCTACACCAGAGGAATTAGCTCAAAAACTTAGAATGCCACTCGATAAGGTAAGAAAAGTATTAAAAATTTCAAAAGAGCCAGTTTCACTTGAAAAACCTGTTGGCGATGAAGAAGATAGTAGTTTGGGTGATTTTATTGAAGACACTAAAGCACTAGCACCACTAGAACAAGCGATTAAATCAAACCTTGGAGAAGCCACAACTAAAATTCTGTCAACTCTCACACCAAGAGAGGAAAGAGTTTTAAGAATGAGATTTGGTGTTGGCATGAATACTGATCATACTTTAGAGGAAGTAGGTCTTCAATTCTCTGTAACAAGGGAGAGAATTAGACAGATTGAGGCAAAAGCTCTTAGAAAACTAAAACATCCTAGTAGATCTAAGCAATTAAAAAGTTTCTTAGAAAGTTAATTATACTGGGCCGTTAGCTCAATAGTAGAGTACTGCATTGACATTGCAGGGGTAGTTGGAGCGTAACCAACACGGCCCACCATTAAATGATTATCCGCAATTGATAACTTTATAAAAATGATATAATTAACTTTAAGATTTTGGGCCTGTAGCTCAGTTGGTTAGAGCAGTACACTCATAATGTATTGGTCCCAGGTTCGAGTCCTGGCGGGCCCACCAAAATATTAATTATTTTTTAGGATTTTTAACCCCGGCCAATTTTTGCAGCAAGTATATTTCCTTTTCAGACAGGGTCTCTTTTTTCTCTTTTAAATCTTCAGCAATTATGTCTTTAAGTGTAATTGATGATAGAAGGCTAACTATTGAAGATAAAATAGTAATTAAAATAAGATATACATAAGAAGGTACAAATATTGTCATTGTAATCGCAATTATAGCCCAACCTATAAATATACCTTTTTGGATAGTTCTTTGGCTATTCAGATCTTTAATTTTTATAAATTGAAAAAACAAAAACATTGAAAGTACCATTGAGAGTGAAATTCCAAACCATAGAGTAATTGTAATATCAGATGCACCTCCCCCTACGAAAGTATCATCCATAGCTTTTTGGACAAAATAAACCACAAATCCCTTATATGCAAAGTAAAGTACAAATATGATTGATGTAATTATTGAAACTATAAAAGATATTCTGGAAGAAATATTTATTTTTTTCATTAAAAAATAAATTTACACTATAATATAAAAATTATTTAGCAGAAAAATCTGATAAATTCTTTAGCAAAGCTTCAATTTTACCATCATTAGAATTAATAATTGATGAAAACTCCTCTTTTTGAGTTCTTGCTAAACTTAAGCCTTCTATAATTAAGTCTCTAATTAATAAATTTTCAGGATTTTTTGTATAAACTCTCCATTCAATTTTAACTTCAGGTCTACTATCTGTTGCAACTAACTTGCTTAAAACTATTGTATAATTTTTATTTAGTTTATTTTTTGATATTACTTCAATTTCGGGATTTGAATATTCTGCTAATCTACTAGAAAAACTTTTTAAAAAATATTCTTCAAAAGCTTTTTTGTAATCTAATAATTGCTCTTTACTTAAACTTTTTCTGTGAGACCCCAAAGAGTAATAGCCTATCCCAGTGATATCAACAGTCTCTTTTGCTATTTGTTTTAATTGTTTAATTCTCTGATCTTTAGTAAAATTTCCTCCCAATGTATTAGCTGCTCTATTTACAGTAGATTGAATAAAAACATCAGGCTCTATTGAAAAAGAAATGTTGCTGTTTGTAAAAAAAATAAATGTAAATAAGAAAAGAGTAAGAATTTTTTTCATTAATTCTTTATTTAATGTTAATTGGTTTCTATTTCTTCCCAATCACTATCATCCATTGTTTCTATGATAGCTTTAGTGTTAGAAATTTTCATTTGTCTATCTTGTAAATATAAACTTCTCACAGAAGCATAGAAGTCCATTGAATTTTTTTCTAAGTTATCTAAAGATTCAATATTCTTTGCTCTAAAATCTATTCCAGTCATAACTCTTGAAGCAGCATAAGTTGAATCACCTAAGTATTCATTATTACCATTTACAGAAGCGTTATACCATGGGTCACCTCCCATTATATTTATAAACGAACCTGCAGTATCTCTTACAGTTGAAGGTCCAATTACAGGTAAAACTAAATAACATCCTGGCCCTATACCATAAGTACCAAGCGTTTGACCATAATCCTCTTTTTCATATTCTGGAAAGCCAATCGCTTTTGCTACATCAAATATTCCTAAAACTCCAATTGTTGTATTTATCGCAAATCTTCCAGTGTTTACTCCCGCTTTTTTTAATTCACCTTGTAAAACATTATTCGGAATTGTAACTAATGTTGTTAAGTTATCCAGTGCGTTGCTAACCCCAGCTCTAATTGGTGAAGGCAAAACTCTATAACCCTTTGCAACTGGTTTAAAAATAATTTTATCTAAACCCATATTTACAGCAAAAGTAATTCTATTAACTGTTTCAAAACAATCTTTTACTTGCTTTGTTTTTTTTGAAAGCGTTAACTCTCCATCACTTCCAGCAAATGAATTGGAAAATATTAAAATTGACAGCATCAAAGGTATTAAAATTTTTTTCATTATAAAATATATTATATAGTAAATAATATAATAATGTAAATCTAGATTAAGTGTTAAATATGACCCAAAAATGGCTATAAAAACTTCATTAAATTACTCTCCAAATTTTAATCCAAAAAGAAGAAAAGCTAAACAAATAAAATTTTTAATTTTTCATTACACAGGTATGAGGACAGAAAAAGCTGCAATTAAAAGACTTACAGACATAAAATTTGAAGTAAGCAGTCATTATTTAATTAAACAAACTGGAGAAATAATTACCTTAGTTCCAGATTTATACATAGCATGGCATGCTGGAATATCTAAATGGAAAAAGTATGAGTCTTTAAATAAAAATTCAATTGGTATTGAAATTACAAATCCTGGCCATAGTTTCGGATATAAAAAATTTCCAAAACAACAAATATTATCATTAATTAAATTGACTAAATTTTTGATTACCAAATATAAAATTAATAAAAAAAATATTTTAGGACATTCTGATATTGCACCAGAAAGAAAAAAAGATCCTGGTGAAAAATTTCCATGGAAATGTTTGTCAAAAAATAATATTGGTTATTGGCACAATATAAATCAAAAGATACTAATTAAAAATAGAATGATTAAAATTGATAATATACATAAAATATTATTTTATAAAAATATATATAAAATTGGTTACTCAAAAAAAATTCAAAAAAATTTTAAATATAAAAAAAATAATCATTTATTAAAAATTACCAAAGCTTTTCAAAGAAGGTTTAGACCAGAGATGATAAACGGGAAAATTGATAGAGAATGCTTTATTATAAGCCAGAATTTAGCTAAACAATAAATTATTTTTTCTTGCAGTTTTATAAATTGGTAATAAATTGTATTTGCCAGATAAATGATTTATCGCTTTAATTTATTAAAGAGGAAAGTCCGGGCTCCACAAGGATACAGTGCCAGGTAATACCTGGCGGGGGTAACCCTAGGGATAGTGCCACAGAAAATAAACCGCCATAACATGGCAAGGGTGAAAAGGTGTGGTAAGAGCACACCGGTTCTATTGGTAACAATGAACGCTGGAAAACCCCACTGGGAGCAAGACTAAGTAGAGATGACATTGTTGAAATACTAAAAGCCATCCTTGGCTTGTCATCAGGGTTAGTTGCTTGAGCTTAAGAGTGATCTTAAGCCTAGACAAATGATAGATTTAAATGACAGAACCCGGCTTATAGTTTATCTGGCATTTCAAAATTAAAAAACGAAAATATAATAATAATTCAATTATTGTACTTCCTAGAAGTATAAATTTAAATTGAGTATAAATAAGCAGCCTCATTATCTTAGCAACCACATAAAGAAAGAACCCACCCATTATTGATAATAATATCAAATTCTGCTTAGAAAGTGACTTAAATTAAGGATCTAATCAACGTTTGACTATTATTTTAAATACCCATATATTCCCATATATTCCCAATTATGGAATTTATGAATTTAAAAATATATGTTTATATCTACTTACGAGAACAAATTGGACAAAAAAGGAAGAGTATCAGTGCCTGCTAGTTTTAGGTCATATTTGTCAAATCTGGGTTACAATGGTGTAATTTGTTATCCATCTTTTAATAATTCCTCAATAGAAGCATGTTCTCAAGACAGAATTGAAAAAATTTCTTCTGCAATCGACTCTTTAAATCCTTTTGAGGAAAAAAGAGATTATTTTGCAACATCAGTATTAGCTGAAAGTATGAATTTACAATTTGATAGTGAGGGAAGAATTTCTCTTTCATCAAAATTATTAAAACATGCAAAAATAAAAAATAGCATATTATTTGTTGGTCAAGGGCAAACGTTTCAAATTTGGGAGCCAGCAGCATTCGAAAAATTTAAGGTAACTGCAAGAAAAAAAGCAAATCTAAACCGAGCAAACCTTAAATGGGAAAAACATTTTAACAATAATGAGGGGAAATAACAGATGACAATTAACTTTAAAGCACCAGAAATTAAAGAACTACAGCCACGACTTTTGGTAATGGGAGTTGGTGGAGCAGGTGGAAATGCAATTAATGAAATGATTGAAAATAATCTACAAGGTGTAGAATTTATTGCAGTCAATACTGATGCACAGGATTTAAAGTTAAGTAAAGCCAAAACAAGAATTCAAATTGGATTAAATTTAACCAAAGGTTTAGGAGCTGGCGCAAAACTAGATATTGGTCAAGCAGCAGCAGACGAGTCTTTAAATGAAATCATAAATACTTTACAAGGTGCAAATATGGTTTTTATTGCTGCTGGAATGGGTGGCGGAACGGGCACTGGTGCTGCTCATGTTATCGCTAGAGCTGCAAAAGAATTAAATATTTTGACTGTAGGTGTTGTGACTCTTCCATTTTTATATGAAGGCCCCTCAAGAATGAGAAGAGCACAACAAGGTTTGGAAGAATTAAGAAAACATGTTGACACAATAATAGTTATTCCAAATCAAAATTTATTTAAAATTGCCAATGAACAAACAACATTTGAAGACTCATTCAATCTTTCAAACAATGTTTTAATGCATGGCGTTCAAAGCATCACTGATTTGATGGTAAGACCAGGCTTAATTAATCTTGATTTTGCCGATGTTGAAACTGTAATGGCTTCAATGGGTAAAGCAATGATGGGAACGGGAGAAGCCGAAGGTGAAGGTAGAGCTCTTCAAGCAGCTGAGATGGCTGTAAGTAATCCCTTGATTGATGATTACACTCTTAAAGGTGCCAAAGGATTGTTAGTTAATATTACAGGCGGTAAAGATCTTAAACTTTTTGAGGTTGATGAAGCGGTTAATAAAGTAAGAGCTGAGGTTGATCCAGAAGCAGAATTAATTATAGGTGCAATTACAGACTCTGAGCTTGATGGTAAAATGAGGGTTTCAATTGTTGCAACATCATTAGATGGACAACAACCAGAGACTAAATCTGTTATAAACATGGTTCATCGTATCCAAAATAGAAATCCAGGATATTCAGATTTCTCTCATTTAGGAACTTCTGCATCATTTAATTTTTCTAATACTGCCTCTAATCCAATTTCACATGGCGCAAATGCATTAAAACTTGAGAATGAAATTGTTCATGAGCAAACTAACGATAGCAATCATTCAAGTATAGTTAATGAAGAAGTAGTGACAAGCTCAAATCAAGTTTCGGAGAATGTAGTAGAAGATAGTTCAATAAATGAAATGGAAAAATCATTTACTCAAGAAGCTATTGAAACGTTTCAAGAGAATATAGAACCTGTGAGTACTGAAGAAGATATATCAAATGATTTAAAAGAATTTGGTGTAGACTCAGATTCTCCTGA
>CACFMU010000010.1:0-22730 GCA_902567435.1 uncultured Pelagibacteraceae bacterium | reverse complement strand
AGTTCTATATTTTATCAGACCAAGCAGTTTATTATCTAATTTATCAAGTTTAATTCTTATTAAATTTAATTTTTTTTTATTTTTAGGCGACATTTAATTTATTGGATTAATTAATAATTATTATATTTATTCATATATGTACAGTCAGAATAGTCATTTAAATTATCAACTTAAGATTTGGTTATATTTATTATTAGGGTTAGTTATTTTGATAATTCTTGTTGGTGGATTAACCAGACTGACAGATTCAGGTTTATCAATTACAACATGGGAATTATTTGTAGGTCTTGTACCTCCACTATCTAATGAGAAATGGATTAATTATTTTGATCTTTATAAAACAATACCAGAATTTAGTGAGCAAAATTTTAATATGACATTAAAAGAATTTAAAATAATTTTTTGGTGGGAATGGGCTCATAGACAATTAGGAAGATTAATTGGATTAACTGTATTACTGCCATTAATTTATTTTACAATTAAACACGGTTTATGGATTTTAAGAAGATATGGAATAATCTTTATACTTATTTGTTTTCAAGGGTTTATAGGATGGTATATGGTTTCAAGTGGTTTGATAGATAGAGTTGATGTCAGTCATTACAGGTTATCATTACATTTAGTTACGGCTTTCATTATATTATCTGTAATATTTTGGAAAATTCTACAAATAACAAATTTACAAAAAAACGAAATTTCAATTAGATTATACTTTATTAAGTTTTTCCTTTTATTATTATTTTTACAATTAATAATTGGTGCATTTGTATCAGGTATGGATGCTGGTACTGTTTATAATACATGGCCTTTAATGGGAGCTTCATATTTCCCTGACGATAGTAGAATATTAGAATTTTTAAATATTTCTTTTTTTAACAATCCATCCATAGTTCAATTTATTCATAGAAACCTGGCTTATTTAATTGTTATAATTTATGCTTATTTATTATTTCTAGTAATTAAAGAAAATAATAAAATATTTATCAAACCAATTTTATTAATTGGAATAAGTCTATTCTTACAGATTATTCTAGGTGTGATGACGCTTTTATCTGGAGTAAAAATTACTTATGCATCTTTACACCAGATAAATTCAATTTTTATTATACTTACAACTTTATATTTTCTTTATATCTCTAAATATAAAAAATTAACCAACAGCTTTTAAATTAGTTTTTGAAGATTTATTCAATGCTTGATCTAAATCATCAATAATATCATCAATGTGCTCAATACCTATACAAAGTCTTACATAACTTTGAGTAACACCTGACGCCGCTAATTCTTTTTCATTTAATTGACTATGAGTAGTACTAGCAGGGTGAATAGCTAAACTTCTAGCATCACCAATATTTGCTACATGATAAAACATTTTTAAAGACTCGATAAACTTTTTACCAGCTTCAATACCACCTTTTAATTCGATACCTACCATTGGTCCATTTCCACCTTTAAGATATTTAGAAGCTCTATCGGCTATTGTTTTTTCATGCTCTGTTGAATAGATAACTTTTGTTACTTCATCATGTGTTTTTAAGAAATTAACTACTTTTTGAGCATTTTCACAATGTTGTTTCATTCTAAGAGCAACAGTTTCGAGACCTTGAATAATAGTAAAAGCATTATCTGGAGCAAGTGCTGAACCTAAATCCCTTAATAAACAAACTCTTGCTCTAACAGCAAAAGGTATGTTTGCCCCAGTCAATTCTGGAACAATTTTTCCCCAAACAGCTCCGCCATAACTTGCGTCTGGTTCGTTAAATAATGGTTGTCTTTTTGGGTCAGCTGTCCAATCAAAATTTCCACTATCAACAATACTCCCCGCTACAGCAGTTCCATGTCCACCTATATATTTTGTTAAAGAATGAATTACTATAGCTGCACCATGTTCAATTGGTTTACAAATAACAGGAGAAGCTGTGTTATCCATAATTAATGGAATATTATACTTTCTACCTATATCAGAAACTTCTTTTATTGGAAAAACTCTCAAATAAGGATTTGGTAATGTTTCACCATAAAAAGCTCTAGTTTTATCATCAACAAATTTTTCAAAATTTTTAGGATCACTTGGGTCTGCATATCTTATTTCAATCCCTAATTTGCTTAATGTGTGAGTGAATAAAGATACTGTTCCACCGTATAGATCAGTTGAGCTAATAATATTATCTCCTGCTTGAGCTACATTTAAAATTGCAAACGTAGAAGCCGTTTGACCCGAAGAAACAGTTAGACACGCTAAACCACCTTCTAATGCAGCAACTCTTTTCTCTAATGCATCATTAGTTGGATTCATTATTCTTGTGTAAATATTTCCAAACTCCTTTAATGCAAAAAGATTAGCTGCATGATCTGTACTAGTAAACTCATAGGATGTTGTTCTATATATTGGTACTGCTACAGCGTTAGTTGTCGGATCGCTTCTGTAATCACCACCGTGAATAGCAATTGTCTCAGGGTTGTTTCGTTTTGTACTCATTTTTACTCCTTTTTTAGTGCTTTAACTTTATGTTAGGCGCACAATACAGTTCAAATGCCTGCCGATTATGTTTTGAGAATTCCTTTTTAGCAGTTTTATGCCCGCAATAGGATCAAATCGGCTATTACTTTTTATCAGATAAGACTTATTTTACAAGACAAATATCAAATTGACTTTGCAATTAATAATAGTATTAATCCTCGCACAATGACAAAATTTGTAAAAAAAGACCAAGTAGATACATCATGGTATGAAATAGATGCAACTAATGCAGTTGTTGGAAGGCTAGCCACAGTTGTATCTAAGATTATAAGAGGGAAAAACAAAACTACTTATACACCTCATATGGATCATGGAGATTTTGTTGTAGTAAAAAATATTGATCAAGTAAAGTTTACTGGTAAAAAATTTCAAGACAAAAAATATTACAGACACACAGGTCACCCAGGCGGTATTAAAGTTGCAACACCTGAAAAATTACACGAAAAAAAACCAGGTGAAACTTTAAAACTTGCTGTAAAAAGAATGTTGCCAGGAGGAGTACTAGGAAGAAAACAATTAACTAAACTTAAAATTTATTCTGGTAATGATCACCCTCATTCAGCTCAAAATCCTCAAGTGATTGAACTTGAGAAATTAAATAGCAAAAATCTAGTAAGAAATTAAAATGGAAAATACTCAAACAACATCAAAATCACCTAAATTAAAACTAGACTTTAAGGATAGTAAATACGCAACTGGAAGAAGAAAAACTTCAATAGCTAAAGTTTGGTTAAAAAAAGGTACTGGAAAAATATATGTTAATGGCAAACTTTTTAATGAATATTTTTCAAGTGAATTTCATCATCTTCAAATAACTAGACCGTTTAATATTATAAACCAATCTACAGGATACGATGTAAGATGTAGTGTTAGCGGTGGTGGTCCAACTGGACAAGCAGGAGCCATGGTTCATGGAATTTCAAAAGCTTTAGTAATGTTTGATGAAGATTTAAAAACTACATTAAAGACCGAAAAGCTTACTACAAGAGATTCTAGAGCTGTTGAGAGAAAGAAACCAGGCAGAAGAAAAGCTAGAAGAAGTTTCCAATTCTCTAAAAGATAATTTTTTTTTTATTTTTAACTGTTATAATAAATTATGCCTAAGCTTAATGCATTAGTTGCTGGTTCAACTGGATATATTGGTGTTCAATTAATAAAATTATTAGTTAAACATAAATATATTAATATTAAATATTTATGTGGAAATACCTCTGTTGGTAAAAAAATTACTTATTATGATAAATCATTATCAAATAAAAGATTACCTAAAATTGTTAAATTTAACAAAAACCTTTTAAAAGATATAGATGTAATTTTTACAGCTCTTCCAAATGGAGAAGCTCAAGATATTTCAAAATATTTAACGAAAAATATTACTTTAATTGATTTAACTGCTGATTTTAGATTAGAAAAAACATCTGATTATCTTAAATGGTATAAGCAAAAGCATAGAGCAAAAAATTTAATAAAAAAAAGTATATATTCTCTTCCAGAAATTAACGGCAAAGAATTAAACAATTATCAAATTATTTCATGCCCAGGATGTTATCCAACTTCTATATTGTTACCCCTAATACCTCTTTTTGAAAGTAATTTAGTAAAAGTAAAAAATATAATTATGGATTCTAAATCAGGTTATTCAGGTGCTGGCAGAGGAGTTCATAAAAAATATAAAGATAAAAATCTTTATGAATCTTTAAGTGCCTACGGTGTTGGGTTTCATCGTCATAATTCTGAAATAGATCAAATGTTAAAAAAATATACTAAAAAAGAAATTAATTTTAGTTTTACACCTCATCTAACACCTATGTTTAGAGGTATCTTGAGTACCATTTATATAGATTTGGAAATTGGTGTTACTCAGTCAGATGTTGTTAAAAAACTCTCAACATTTTATCAAAAAGATAATTTTGTTAAGATCTTAAAACAAAATACTTTAATCAGCACTAACGATGTGATTAATACAAACAATTGCCATATATCAGTTTGTAAATCAAAATATAAAAATAAAATTGTAATACTTTCTGTTATTGACAACTTGATTAAAGGTGGCGCAGGTCAAGCTGTACAAAATTTAAATATGAAATTTAATTTTCCGTTAAAAACAGCATTGTAATGAAATTTACTTTTATTTTATCTTTATTCTTTATTTTAAGTAATTGTTCACTAAATACAGATTCTAAATATTGGACAGAAGATGTAGAAAAAAGAAAAGAAAATCAAAAAAAATTATCTAAGATATTAAAAAAGTCAGACGATATAACAACTATGACACTTGAGGAATATAAGATTTATATAGATGACCATACAAAAAAAAGTAAATATCCAGATATAAGCCAATGAAAAATATAATTAATATTGCTGTAATAGGTTTGGGTCAGGTTGGAATTTATCTTTTAAATGAATTAAATTTAAAAAAAAAAGATATTGAGATTAAAACTGGAAAAAAAATAAATATTGTAGCTGTTTCTGCAAAAAATATTAATAAAAAAAGACAATTTAAATTTGATAAAAAAAATTTTTTTAAAAATCCTTTAGAAATTTTAAAAAAGAAAAAAGTTGATATTTTATTTGAAGCAATTGGACAATCCGATGGTGTTTCAAAAAAAATTGTTGAAACAGCTTTGAAAAATAACACACATGTAATTACACCCAATAAAGCTTTAATATCTAAACATGGAAATAATTTAGCAAAACTTGCTGAAAAAAATAATGTTAACCTTGAATTTGAGGCATCAGTAGCAGGTGGAATACCTGTATTGAGATCTATCAAAGAAGGTTTAGCAACAAATAAAATTTCAAAAGTTTATGGAATTTTAAATGGTACCTCCAATTATATTCTTTCTGAGATGGAAAATTCAAATCTCAATTTTTCAGATGTTCTTAAAAAAGCCCAAAAACTTGGTTATGCTGAACCTGGCAATCCTAAATTAGACTTAAATGGATTTGATGCTTTTGCAAAAGTTAGAATTCTATCAGCTTTAGCATTTCATAGTAAAATTTCTTCATACAAATGTCTAATGGAAGGAATAGAAAAAATTGAATTAAAAGATATTAAAATAGCTAACCAATTAGATTTAAGAATTAAATTACTAGGCATTTCTGAGTTAAAAAATAATCAACTTTTTGAAACAGTTCATCCATGTCTTGTGAGTAAAAAATCCTATATAGGAAATGTTAATGGTGTAATGAATGCGGTTATAATTGAAGGAAAACCAGTTGGTGAAAGTATTTTACAAGGGGAGGGCGCTGGACCTGGCCCCACATCTTCTGCTCTATTGTCTGATCTATTATCTATATTACGAGGTAATATTAAAAGACCATTTGGTGTCAGTGCTTCAAAGCTGAAAACTCTAAAACCATATAATTCAAATAATTATGTTAATTCTTTATATTTAAGATTTGAAGTTAAAGATAAACCAGGCGTATTATCTCAAATTACTAATCGTTTAGCTAAGTATAAAATTTCAATTAAAAGAATTATTCAAACTCCAGATAAAAAAAATAATAAAGCTACAATTGTAATAATTTCACACAAAACGACGGAGTTAAATTGCAATAATTGCTTATCTATTTTCAAAAATAATAAGAATATACTTAAAAATCCAACATTGATTAGATTACTTGATTAATAATGGATTTATACATTAAACTTTTTGAAGTTTTATTTCCTGTTTTTTTTGTTGTTGCGATTGGTTACTATCTTGGAAAAAAAAATCCAAAAATAGATACAACATTCATAACAAATTTTGCTGCTAATGTAGGTACACCAGCAATGATTATTTATGCATTAACAGCTACCGGAACATCATTTGAAATTTTCAAAAATTATTTTTGGTATTACTTGATAGCAATTATAATTTTTTCTTTAATTGGTGTAATCTTTTTATTTTTACTTAATACTAAAGATATCATTCGTGAATTGCCTCCATTTATAATGCCAAACACTGGTAATATGGGTTTACCTATATGCTTATTTGCTTATGGATCACAAGGTTTAGGTGTTGCAGCTGCAATCTCAGCCTTGATAATATTGAGTCATTTCACATTAGGTATATTTCTTGCAGCTAGAAAATTTAATTTTGATGTAATTCTTAAAAGTCCTCCATTTTATACAATTATAATTTCTGTTCTTTTACTTTATTTCGAAATTGAGACTCCAGTCTTTATTGAAAACACAACTTTTTTATTAATGTATGCAACTATATTTTTAATTTTAATGTCTCTAGGAATTGCACTTACTCGATTTAAAGTTTTTTCTTTTAAAAAAGCTTTAGTCTCGTCAATAGGTAGAGTTATTCTTGGTCCTATAGTAGGTTTCTTATTAATAAGATATTTTAATTTATCAGGATTTGCAGCTGGTGTTCTACTAATTCAATGCTCAATGCCATCAGCGGTATTAAATTACCTTGTTGCATCAGTTTACTCACCAAAAAAAATTATTGATAGTGTTGCTAGTACAATTGTAGTTTCAACACTAATGTCATTTATTACAATACCTATTGTAGTATTCTTTGCTTTAAAATACTTCAATTAAAATGTATCTATTGGCTTATGAAAGCCATTATTTTTAGTTTACTTGGATGGATGTTTTTACCTGTCATGGATGGTTTTGCTAAATTTTTGAGTGATGATCTTCCAATATTACAAATAACTTGGGCAAGATATTTTTTTACGGTTTTTTTTACACTTCCAATAATGATATTTTTTTTTAAAAAACAACTAGTGTGGTCCGACAAACCTAAATTACAAATATTAAGAGGTATAATATTGCTATCAGCTAATATTTGTTTTTTTTATGCAATATCTATAATTTCTTTGGCGAAAGCATTAACTTTAGCTTTTGTAGCACCTTTAATTGTAACTGCATTTTCACCTGTTATGCTAGGAGAGAAAGTGGGTTTTAGAAGATGGGCAGCAGTGGTAGTTGGGTTTACTGGTTCTTTAGTAGTGATTAGACCTGGTTTTGTTGAGTTAAATTTTGCTAGTTTAGCAGCATTAGGAACTGGCATTCTTTATGGATTTTATTTAATAATAACTCGAAAATTAAGTACTTCAGATAATCCACTTTTAACGCTTTTAATGACTGGAATGGTAGGGGCCATACTTGTTTCAGCAATTATTCCCTTTTATTGGATAAAACCATCACTAAATCAATGGTCTTTAATGGCTGGTATAGGCGTTTTCGCGTGCATAGGGCATTTATTTTTGATATTATCCCTCAAATATGCTGATGCCTCTAAATTAGCTCCTTTAGGCTATACAGAGATAATACCAAATGTATTAATAGGCTATTATTTCTTTAGTGAGTTCCCTGATAAATGGACTTATGTAGGTTTATTAATCATCATTTTAAGTGGTTTATATATATCTAGACGAGAATATATACTTACTAGGTCTAAATATTAGTAATTAAATATTTACTATTATCTAATCTATTACATTAATATTATATTATAAACTATTGTAATTATTATAATATCTTAATAAAAAATTTAATAATAATTTAGGATAAGTTTAATAAAATACTTAATATTTTTAGAAATAATAAGATAATTTGGATACTAATCAGAGAAAAAAGGCAAATAAGACAAGCATAAAAACACAGAATTAACAGTAAGCATTTAAAGTGTTTAATAGCAATGGTTTTTTAAGGTTTGAATTTACATTATTTAAATAAATATAAAAATAGGTGAGTAGGGTTGAAGAAATTCATTTAAAATTGATAAGATTTTGAACATTAAATTAAGCTTGGTATCATTGAAAACTAGAGCAATGCAGTTATAGAATATATGTTTTAATCGGCCATAGAGGTGCTTTATTTTGCTATATCTCGATATATAGTACAACTGAAGGGTGCATAGCACTATTTATGCTAAAATATACTTAAAAATTGAAAAATTGTTGATTTTGCTAGTTTTTTGACGATAAAATAGGCTTAAAATACCTCTAAATATCAACTTTTTCAGATCTCAATAATCGCAGCTTTGTCTTAATTCCCCCTCTACCTGAGTATCCACCAAGGCCTCCATCGGACCGAATTACTCTATGGCAAGGTATTTTCGGGGCATATGGGTTTTTTCCGATAGCATTAGCTACTGCTCTATGAGCTTTTGGCTTTCCAATAGCTTTTGCCACTTGCATGTAAGTTCTAATTTCTCCTTTTGGTATTTTTTTTAAGTAATTCCAAACTTTTATCTGAAATTTAGTTCCTTTTAAATTCATATAATTCAAATCCTGTATTTTTAGCAATCTTATCATATAATGTTTTTGCTGTCTCATTGGAAGAGTGGGTTATCCAACGAATTCCTTCCCAATTATTTTTTTTAGACAAAGATTCTAGGTATTTTATAAGCTTTTGAACTATTTTTTGTCCTCTAAAATTTTCATCTACGAATAAATCATCTAAAAAACCGATATATTTACCTTTAATTGGTCTTGGCATTGTTCTGTAGTGAGCTATTCCAACTATTTTATCTTCTATTTCGTAGCATATTCCATTAACAACATGAATTTCATCGTGTATCCAGCTCCATAAAGTATCTAAAATCTCTTGTTTCATAGTAACTTTATAAAATCTAGCATACCAACAATATAATTTTATCCAATTTTCCTTATCTTTTCTTTTAATTTTTCTAATCATTTACATTAATAGTATTAAATAAAACATTGTAATTATTAATTTATTAAAAGGTAAACCATCTAAAACCTTCATACATCGCTACACCATATATCGAATGCCTAATAAGAAAAATAATAGAAGTTTCAATTGGTTTATCAGTATTTTTTGCAAAAATACCTTGCCCTGTAAAAGGTAAAAATACTAAAAGTGGAGCTAAAGTTGTTATTGCTCCAAAAATAAGCCCTGAAAAATAAGACATTTTAATTCCAACATTAATAAAGATAATATAGTAAATAACTGCCCAAGATATTGATATAAAGTAATGAAAAACCCATCCAAGCAATACTTCATATTTAAATTCAGGTTTTTCAATAATTGTTGGGTTAAACAAAGCACCATTTTTTATCATATAATAGGTCCATCTACCTACAATGCCCCAAGAGGGTTCTGGGATACCTATTTTTTTTAACAAATAACCCAAAATATCTAAAATGATGCAAGAAAATATGCCTGCAACGAAAATACTTAAAATATCAATCAATATTAACTCAATAAAAATTTAAAATAATAAAGCAAACTATAAAGAAAACAGCTAAAATAGACAAATAAATGGTTTCTAGAGTTTTTCCAGTTTTTTTATACTGAATAAAGCTTAATATTACAAAACCAATTGAAGTTATTAAAAAATATATTGGTTCAATTACACCGTCAATGCCCATTTTTTAATCTTATTTCATCCATATTTTGTTCGCAATATCATTAATTGTCATCATAAATGATTAATTATTTTATTTGACATTAGAAAACTCCTGATATATTACTAATGATAATTAATGGTTATCAATAGTAATAATTATGAATAATATAATAACTGACATAAAAGCACTACAAGAAGAAACAATACTAAATTTAAAAAGCTCAAAATCAGACAATACTCTAAGAGCTTACAAATCAGATTTCAAAGACTTTGGTCTATTCTGTGCAAAAAATGGATTTAAATCACTACCATCTGAACCAAAAGTAATTTCATTATATTTAACTCACTTATCAACAAAAGATATCAAAATGAGCACTTTAAAAAGGCGTTTAGTGTCCATTGGAGTAATCCATAAATTAAAAGGTTATTATTTAGATACCAAACATCCTTCAATTATTGAAAATATAATGGGTATAAAAAGAAGAAAAGGAAGCTCACAAAAAGGAAAAAAAACCTATATTAATCAATGATTTAAAAATAATAATTCAAGCTATAGATAAACAAAGGAATGATGAAATTAAAAAATTAAGAGACAGAACAATTATTTTAATTGGATTTTCAGGGGGTTTTAGAAGAAATGAAATAGTATCATTAAACTATGATGATCTTGAATTTATGTCAGAGGGTCTTAAAATAACTTTAAGAAGATCAAAAACTGACCAATATGGTGAAGGTTTACTAAAGGGACTGCCCTATTTTGATAATCCAGAATATTGCCCAGTTTTATCATTAAAAAAATGGTTAGTTTTTTCAAAAATAAATACTGGACCTGTGTTTAGAAGATTTAACAAAGGTTCTAAATTATCTGAAAAAAGGTTAACTGATCAAACTGTAGCATTATTAATAAAACAATATTTAGAATTGGCAGGAATTAATAGCAGAAATTTTTCAGGACATAGCTTAAGATCTGGATTTGCAACATCTGCAGCTGAGTCAGGTGCAGAGGAGAGAAGTATAATGGCTATGACAGGTCATAAATCAACAGAAATGGTTCGAAGGTACATTAAAGAAGCAAATTTATTCAAAAATAATGCACTAAATAATATTAAACTTTAATATTTTTTATTTTAAAAAAACACTTCTATAAAAATCAATTTTTTTTGAAATTTTTAAATTTGTCAAATCAAATTTGTTAAAAATTGTACGTTGTAATTTTAAGAGTTTTTTTTTATTCTTAATTAATTGAATTAAATTCTTTTCTAAATTTTTAACTGATAAATTTTTAAGTTTAATTGCATGTGGTGATGCCTCAGGTAAACCTCCATTATTAGAAATTATTACCGCGCATCCGCAGCTTGATGCTTCAAGAGCTGTTCTACCAAATGGTTCATCATTTCTAGAACAAACTACAGCTATTGATGATTTTTTAAACCATTTTATTACAGATGAATGTTTAAGAAAGCCAAGCAATTTAAATCTTTTATGATTTATAGTATATTTTTCTCTTGGTTCATCTCCAATTATAATAGATTTCCATTCAGGAAATTTATCAAGAACATTGGTAACAGCTTTAAAAAATATATCAAAACCTTTTGATTTATTTAACCTACCAACAAAAATAATAATCTTCTCTTTATCATAAAAATTAACTTTTTGTTTATTTGTAGATTGATTTATTATAAGTAATTTATTCTGATACAACCTTTTTGGAATATCTTTTATAAATTGTTTTTGAGTCCATTTACTGTTGAAAATTATTTTTTGGATTTTATTTAAAATATCAATCCTATCATTTAATCTTTTTGAACATCTCATAGTAAGAGGATCGTTATGATAATATAATACAATATTTTTATTAATTTTATAAATATAGTTGATATATTCAGGTCTATTATGTATTTCGATCAGATCAGATTTTTGATTTTTTTCAAATTCTAAAAATCTTTTAAGATAAATTTTAGTATTACTTCTAAAAAAAAATTTTGAAAATAAAATATTTTGATAATTTTTTAAAAGTTTTTTTTTATAAGTAGTACTTCCAAAAACAGTGATAAATTTTTTATAATTACTTAATTTTATTGTATCTTTTAAAAATAAAGAAACTGAGCCAGCATATGATGGGGAAAAATTTTCCTTATAAGGAAGTAAGATTGAAATCTTCATTTTTTTTTATTAATTTTTTTCTTTTTATTCTATCATTTTTTAATTTGTATTCATAAGACATCGCATCGTTTTTAGTTTTGAAATATCTTTTATAAATAACAATCCATTTATAACCTTTCGTAGATTTTGCACCTTTGTTACTGTTATGTCTTAAAAGACGGTCTTTAATATTGTTTGTGTATCCAACATAAGTTTTGATCTTTTTTGATAGAGATATAGATTTAAGCATATAGACGTAAAAAGCCATAAAATGGCGGTCCCTGGGGGAATCGAACCCCCCTTTGCAGGATGAAAACCAGCTGTCCTAACCGATAGACGAAGGGACCGTGGGAAATCTTTTATTTTAAAAGCGTCTACATATCAAGTCTAATTAATTTATATAAAGACATCTTTTATATTCAATTGCAGTCTTTTTTTGTTGTTATATATATTAAGATTAATTTGCGCAGTAACGTTAATATCATTTTTATATGAAAGTAAGTAATTCGCAATTTCAGTATTTACAGAGTTAAAGCTTATTGCATTAACTGTAGGACCTTTGGCAGGTTTAAGGATTGCGTTAATATGTCTTGAATTTATTATATTAGATTTAATTACTTTGAATTTTTTAAAAAGGAAAATTGGTAATTGATTGCCATTTCCAAACGGTTGTAATTTATTAATTTCATTAGCAAAACTTAAATTAATTGCAGTGCTAGACAATTCTTCGTCATAATTAAAAGTAGAAATTAATTTGGATGTTTTGTTATAAAAATCTTTTTGTATAAATTTATTTAAAATACTTATATTTTTTTCTTGAATAATAAAGCCAGCAGCTAAATTATGACCCCCACCCTTTTCTATTATCTTTTTATCGCATAGTGTTTTTATTATATTTCCTATATTATAATCGTTAGTTGATCTCGCAGATCCTTTAAAAATATTATTAGATTTGGTTATAACAATAGAAGGTTTGCCAAAATAATCCTTAAGTCTAGATGCAATTATTCCTATTAACCCTTCATTGATATTTTTATTTAAATAAATTATTATATTTTGATTTTCTTTTTCAATTTTTCTAAAATTAATTTTATCTAAAATTTTTTTTTCTATAATTTTCCTCTTATTATTAAGTTTAATTAAAATTTCAGAATTTCTTCTGACAAACTCGCTATCATCAGATGTTAATAATTCTGCTGATAAAACTGGTTTTCCTAACCTTCCAGAAGAATTAATTATTGGGCCAATTAAATACCCTAAATCATCTATTGTTAATTTATCTTTTTTTTTATGTAATTGAAATAATATATTAAAAAGTATATTTTTTTTTATATCAAATTTTTTTAAAGTGTTAATTGTGATAATTCTATTCAAATATCTCATCGGCATAACATCACAAACGGTAGCAAGCAAAACATAAATCAACAAATTTGATAATTTAAATTTAATTTTATTTTTTTTATTAACTATATCTAATAAAAAATAAGTTAATGTGGTAGCACACAAATAATTGTATTCACTGTAGCCATCATTTTTTTTTGGATTTATAATAACGGTAGATTTAGGATACGGTCTATTTATTTCATGATGGTCTATTATAATTGATTTTATTTTGTTATCATTAAGAAATGAAACTGCTTCATTTGATGTAGACCCACAATCAACCATAATGATTAATTGTGGTTGTTTTAAAATCAATTTTTTAAATAATTTTTTTGATGCACCATAACCGTCTTTTTCTCTATCAGGAATGTAATAAAAATAAGGATGTTTTATAAATTTAAAAAAACGAACTAGTAAAGATGTTGATGAAAATCCATCAACATCATAATCGCCTAAAATGCATATTTTTTCCTTATTTTTTATTGAATTTGATAGAATTTCTGAGGCTAATATATAATCTTTATTACTTATAAATTTGTTATTAATTTCTATATCATTTTTTATATTAAAAATTTCTGTTTCATTAAATTTTCTGGAAACAATTAATTTAGCTAGAATTTCACTAAATCCATAATCTTGCTTTAATTTATCTACAGAGTTTTTATTAATAATTCTTTCTGTCCATTTTTTTCCAGAAACAGATATCATTCATCTAATGATTTAACTAATCTTACAACTTTTTTATAATTTGAACTTTTATGAGTAATTAAAGTTTCAGAGGCATAGGTATTGTTATTTATACTTATTCCTTTAAGTATATCACTATTTGTAATACCAGTAGCACAAAACAGTGAGTCTCCTTTTACAATTTCTTTAAGTTCATATTTTTTTGTCAGGTCTTTAATGCCCATCGTATTAGCTACTTTTATATCATTTTCATTATCAAAAATAAATCTTCCTTGAAAATGGCAACCAAAAGCATCAAGAGCACAAGCTGCCAAAACTCCCTCTGGTCCACCTCCTATCCCTAAAAACATATCTACATTATATTTTGGATCCGAAACATAAAGCGCCCCTAAGACATCACCATCTGTGATTAATTTGATTTTTACATGTAATGCTTTCAACTTATCAATAATCTTTTTATGTCTAGGTCTATCCAATATACAAACAGTTATTGATGAAATATCTTTATTATGAAAATCAGATAAATTTTTTATGTTTTGCTCTAATGAATTGTCTAAATCGATAACACCATTCTCTATTTTGCCAGTTGCAATTTTATCCATATATGTTTCTGGAGCATTAAATAAATTTCCCTTTTCACTTATAGCTAAAACAGCTATTCCTCCAGGTAAATTATTGGCAACAAAATTTGTTCCTTCAACTGGGTCAACAGCTATATCAAAATATGGTCCATTTTTTGTACCTAAAATCTCACCAGTGTATAATAGAGGAGCCTCATCTAATGCACCTTCACCAATAACAACCTCGCCTGTCATATTTAGATTATTTAATTCTGTTCGCATTGAATCTACAGCTGCTTGATCTGCAGCTATTTTATCATTTTTTCCAACTAAGAAAGATGCTGCAAGAGCTGCTTTTGAAGTAACTGAAATAAACTGTTCAATAAATTTTTTATCAATTGACATTAAATTGTCTCTTCAATAATTTCATCTTGGTTAATTTTTGACTCAAATTCTCTTAGACGTTTATAAACACTTGCCAATTCAATTATAGTAGGCCAAGCTTTAAGTATATATTGCATTGAACCTTCAACCCTCCCAAAAGCTCTTATAATTTGTTGCATAACACCTAGTGTTACAGCTCCTGCTACAATTGCTGGAGCTAAAAATACATAAGCAGATAACACATTTGCCTGTAAATAAGCAATTCTACCAATATTAAAATATAAATACCTTATATAGCTAAGAAAATGAATTTCTCTTACGCCATTAAAAAGTTCTTCAATTGATTTTGGTCTTACAGATCCGTCGTCTTCAGCTACTACTAATATTTTTCGATAAGCTGCTTCTTTTTTTTGTAAATCATATTCAACCCCTACTAACCTTAAAATTAAGCCTAAAAATATTAAAAATATTGTTCCACCTACTGACCAAATTAGTGCACCAACAATTAAACCATAATCCCAATCACCAAAAAAGAATATAGGTATGCTTACACTTAAACCAAATAGGATAGGCATAAATTCAACTAAAATCATTAAAGCTTCAATTAAACTTGTTCCCAAAGATTCCATTATTCTTGAAAATTTGATTGTATCTTCTTGAACTCTTTGAGAAGCACCTTCAATTTTGCGAGCTTTGTCATACACACTATGGTACCATTCAACCATAGCTGTTCTCCATCTAAATAAATAGTGTGAGGTAAAAAAACTTAGAATCACTGCAACACCAACATATATTGCTGCGAGTGTGATAAAAGATAACAAGCTAGACCAATATTCTTCTATGGTAACTGCATTAGGTTCACCTAACGCTTTTTGTATCATATCATAAAACTGACCAAACCATTCATTAATTTTAACATCTATTTTTACTTGAACCCACAAAGATGATAAAATTATAGCTGAACCCAACCAAGACCATAAAATCCATCTTTTTAATTTAAAAAATCTAAACATTTTTTATTTTAAAAAATTATCTGCATATGATTTTTTTACAGTTTTTCTTTTTTTAGGTTCAATCAATTCAAAATCTATTTTCTTTTTTTTTGCATAATTAATAGCAAGTTCTCTAGATGAGAATTCCAATTTTAATTCTGTTAAGGTATCTGATGAACTCTCCCATCCCATTAGTGGATTTTTAGTTGGATCTTTAGTTTTAAATTCTAAAATCCATTTATCACTTTTAGCTGTTCCTGATTGCATGGGATTTTTATTTGGAATGTAAATTATAGCTTTATTCATAATAAGTGGTCGGAGTGGCAGGATTCGAACCTGCGACCCTCTGGTCCCAAACCAGATGCGCTACCAGGCTGCGCTACACTCCGATCGATGTACTATTACAGTACATTTTAATTATTTCAAAGTGTAAAGATTAGTAAAAATCAAGTTTTTTTATAAAAATCTGTTATAAAAGAAGAAATGATTATCACTTGCCCTTCTTGCAATAAAAAATTTAAAATTGAAGATGCTTTAATTCCATCTAAAGGACGTAACCTTCGATGTGGTTCTTGTAATCATAATTGGTTTTATAAAATTGAAAATAAAACTGCCGAACCTCTTAAGTTGGAAGAAAATATTGATGAAAAAGTAATTGAACCAACCGAAAACAATGTTTCAAATTATAATACGGAATCATTAAAAGCAAAATTAAACCAAGAATTAGATAAAGATATCAAGAAAGATAATATTATTCAAAATAGTGATTTACCCAAAAAATCCAAAAATATTACATTTAGTAAGTTTTTATCATATATAATTGTTTCAATTATCTCATTTGCTGTTTTTGTTATTTTAATTGATACACTAAAAAAACCATTAATTGATATTTTTCCAGGATTAGAAATCCTTTTATTTAACCTTTTTGAAACATTGCAAGATATTAAACTATTTATTATAGACCTATCTTAATTACATATGATTAATTATATATCAAAACCTTTTAAGTGGTTTTTTAAACTAGAAGCAGCAAGTGGACTAGTATTGTTATTTGCTGCAATAGTTGCTTTGGTTATTAGTAATTCAAATTTAGCAGAATTATATTTTTCTACTTTGAATAAATATCTATTTATTGGGATAAATAATTTTGGATTAAAATTATCAGTATTGCACTGGATAAATGATGCTTTGATGGCTATTTTCTTTTTTTTTGTAACTTTAGAAATAAAAAGAGAGTTTTTGCAAGGTGAACTTTCCAATATCAAACAGGCTTTATTACCAATAATAGCTGCTGTAGGTGGAATGCTAGTGCCTGCTTTATTTTATGTTTTCATAAATTTGGGGGATAGCGAAACTTTAAATGGTTGGGCAATACCGTCTGCGACTGATATTGCTTTTTCTTTAGGTGTTTTATCTTTGCTTGGTAAAAGAGTTCCATTATCTTTAAAAGTTTTTTTAACTGCTTTAGCAATAATTGATGATTTAGGAGCAATTGTAATAATTGCCCTTTTTTATTCAGGAGATTTAAGCATAAAGTATTTAACTTTAATGTTATTAGCTTTTATTATTTTATTAGTAATTAATAAGTTTAATATTAAAAAGTTCTTACCTTATTTAGTTGTTGGAATTTTCCTTTGGGATTTTACTCATAACTCAGGTATACATGCGACCATAGCAGGAGTTTTGCTAGCTATGACAATTCCTCATAGAAAAAAAGAAAAAGATTTTTCTTTATTAATTAAAGTAGAGCATGCAATTAGTCCATATGTTGCTTTTGGTATTATGCCTTTATTTGCCTTTGCAAATGCTGGTGTTTCCTTAGAAGGCTTATCTTTTGCTTCATTATTAGATAAGGTTCCACTTGGTATCGTACTGGGACTATTCTTAGGCAAACAATTAGGTGTATTTGTATTTTCTTATGTATCTATAAAACTGAAAGTAGCTCAAATGCCAAACAACACAAGTTGGTACAATTTTTACGGTGTGGGTGTTCTTACAGGGATTGGTTTCACGATGAGTTTATTTGTTGGAAATTTGGCTTTTGTTGAAAACATGCAATATATGGATGGTGTAAAAATTGGTGTGTTAACTGGATCATTATTATCCACTTTATTTGGTTATTTTTTAATATTACTTACTCCAAATAAACCCAATCAATGAGAAAAGTAATATTTTTATTATCTATATTTATGTTTTTTTTTAAAACAACAGCAACAGCAAACTATGAAAAAAAGGTTTATGATTTCAGTATAGAAAGTATTACTGGTGAAAAAATTGATCTTAAAGATTACAAAAATAAAGTTATTTTAGTTGTTAATACAGCTAGTTATTGTGGATTTACAAAACAGTATAATGAATTACAGAAATTGTGGGATTTATATAGAGAAAAAGGATTAATAGTTCTTGGTGTGCCATCTAATTCTTTTAATCAAGAAAAAAATAATAATGCAGATGTTAAAGAATTTTGTGAAGTGAATTTTAATATTAACTTTCCACTGACAACTATAACTGAGGTTAAAGGTAAAAATTCTCATGAACTTTTTAAATGGGCAAAAGAAAATCACGGCAAATCAGCCGAACCTAAGTGGAATTTTCATAAAATTTTAATCAATAAAGAAGGTAAGGTTGAAGATACATTTGCATCTTTCACAAAACCTTTATCAAAAAAATTAATAAAGGCTATAGAAAATATCTTATAAGTTTATAGTTAGACCGTCATGTGCTGGAGTAACATATTTAGGTACCATTTTTTTTAATACTTTATAGTCAAGAACTGGAGAAAGATTGGTTAAGATAGCTTTCTTTGGTTTAAGATAATTGATAAGATTTAATGATTTTTCTAAATTTAAGTGAGATGGGTGAAAATTATACCAAAGACAATCTATAATAAGATATCTTAAATTTTTAAAATATTTTAAGTCTTTATTTAAAATCTCACTAACATCACTTATATAAGCCAATTGTTTGTTTATGATATAACAAATTGAGTTAACATTACCATGTGAAACTGATATTGGTTTAACATCAATTTTTTTTGAGGAACTATTAACAAATAAGTTATTTTTTGTATTAATCTTATTTAAGTTTAATGTTGCAGGATACTCTTTAGAATAACTTTTAAAACAATAAGAAAAATTATCTTTTAAATATTGTGATGTTGACTTATCAGCAAAAACTTCGATTGGTTTTTTATTACTTAGGTAAAATGATCGTAAATCATTTATACCATGAGTTTGATCAGCGTGCATATGAGAGTAAAAAACTTTATTAATTTTTTTTATTCTATGTCTTAGTAATTGTTGACGTAAATCAGGAGAAGTATCTATAAGAACATTCTCTTTATCGGTTTTGATAAGAGCTGAACATCTAGTTCTATAATTTTTTTTTTCATTAGGATCACAGTTACCAAAAAAACCATCTGGACGTGGAACTCCCATTGAACTACCACATCCTAAAATTATAAATTTCATTTTAAAATTAATTAAAAAAAAGATTATTAAAATTAGAAGTTGTAATTTTTACAAGTTCTTCTTTTGGAATTCCTTTAATTTCTGCTAATTTTTTTGCTGTATGATCAATAAATGAAGGTTCATTTTTCTTACCTCTATTAGGCACAGGTGCCAAAAAAGGGCTATCTGTTTCAATCAAAATTTTATTTAATGGTAATGATTTAAAAGTGTTTTGTAAATCTAAAGAATTTTTAAATGTGATAATTCCACTTGCAGAAAAATAGGCATTTAGAGATTGAAGTTTATTTGCAAATTCTAAAGACCCTGTAAAACAATGCATCAGTATTTTAAGATTTTTGTTTTTATATTCATTTAAAATTTCAAATGTATCTTTTTCTGCGTCTCTTGAGTGAATTATTAAAGGAACATTTGATTTTATTGAGGCTTCAATATGTTTATAAAAACTTTTTATTTGCTTGTCTTTGTCGCTATTATTATAGAAAAAATCTAAGCCTGTTTCACCAATACCTATAATTCTAGGATTTTCATTCAAATTTTTAACAATTTCATCTGAAGTAATTGTATTACTGTCTGCTTCATGAGGATGTATACCAATAGTACCATAAATTATATCATCAAGATTTACGATATCTTTAACTCTATTAAAACTTTCAAAAGAAGTGGAGATGGTTAATAATTTTTCTATACCAATATTTTTAGATCGCTGTATTACATTTGGTAAGTCGCTAATAAGTGGTTCGTGATCTAAGTGACAATGTGAATCAATCATTATTTTTCTCTATTTTTTTAAAAAGAATATTTATTTTATTGATATTACCACCTTTTACTAAAAAATCGTTATTTTTAATTGATGATAAATTTATATCTTTTTCAGTTAAATTAAAAATCTTTAAAGCCTTTAATGAAGAATTGGGAATTATTGGGAATAATAAAAAACTTATCTTTCTCACAATTTCTAATGTTGTGTAAACTATAGTATTTAATCTAAGTTGATCATCTTTTTTTTTCCATGGTTCTTGATCATTAAAATATTTATTAGCTTCAAACAATGAATTGATAATATAATCAATATAAAAGTTTATATCTTGATTATCAATTTTTTTTCTAATATTTTCTAAATTAGTCATATATTTGTTAAGTATTTCTAAATCTTCTTTTTGAAAATCTATTTGTTTGGGAATTTTACTTTCACAATTTTTTATTGCAAATGTTGTTACTCGTTGACATAGGTTACCAAAGTTATTAGCTAAATCACTATTTATACAATCTTCCAATCTATCTTGTGAAATATTTCCATCATTACCAAATGAAACTTCTTTAATTAAATAATATCTTAAGGGGTCTAAGCCATATTCTTTAATTATTTCTAAGGGATCGAGTATATTGCCTTTCGATTTAGACATTTTTTCATTATCAGAGAGAATCCATCCGTGACCATAAACTTTTGAAGGTAATTCAATTTTAGCAGCCAGTAAAAAAGCTGGCCAATATATTGCATGAAATCTAAGTATATCTTTACCTATTAGATGAATTGATGCTGGCCAAAAATTTTTAAATAATTCATCATTTGTATTTGGAAAATTTAATGCGCTTAAATAGTTAGTTAAAGCATCTAACCAAACATAAATTACATGATCATTGTTATTTGGAACTTTTATACCCCATGAGAAACTTTTTCTACTAACGGATAGATCTTTTAAGCCACTTTTAACAAAACTTATTACTTCATTCTTTCTTGATTCAGGGGCTATAAAATTAGGATGTGATTGGTAATAATCAAGAAGAGGTTTTTCCCATTTTGATAAACGAAAAAAATAAGATTCCTCCTCTATCCATTCAACCTTTGATTTTGAAGAGATTGCAACTTTATTTCCATCAATTGTCTCTATTTCATCATTATTATAAAATGCTTCATCAGATATCGAGTACCAACCTGAATATTTTGATAGATAAATATCGTCATTTTTCTCAAGTTCTTTCCATAAATATTGAACTGTTTTTTTATGTCTTTCCTCAGTAGTTCGAATAAAATCTGTGTTAGTTAAATTAAGAGTTTTTGATAAATCCCTAAATGTTTGACTTATTTGATTACAAAATTCCAAAGCATCAATATTTTGTTTTTCAGCAGCTCTTTGTATTTTCAATCCATGTTCATCCGTTCCGGTTAAAAAATAAACATTAAAATCGTCCATTTTCTTAAATCTTGCAAAAAAATCAGCAATAATACTTGAATAAGCATGACCCATATGAGGTTTTGCAGAAGGATAATAAATAGGTGTAGTTATATAGAAATTTTTATCCATTTAATACTTTATCTTCAAATTCCATTAAAAGTGTTTCTTCATCCAAATTAAACTTTTTTGTATCATTAATTTTTTTTAAAAAATAATCTTTTATATTAATTAAACTAATATCATCAACTGAAATTTTTGATCTTAGATAAAATTCTATCAAAGAATAGATTAGTTCATTAATGATAAAATCTTTTTTATAATGTTTATTTTTTATAATAAAAAATATTAAATCTTTTATATTCATTTCTTTTAAGTTTAAGTCAAATTGATTTTGAAGATTGATTAAATTAAATAATTGTCCAGGTGTATTATAATGGTTTATTAGATCTATATTTAATAAATCATAAATATTATTATCTAAAATCTTATTTATAGTATCAATTGATTTATTAAAGTTTAATTGAATCTTAAAATTTAAACATCTTGATTTTAAGGTAGGTAAAATTTTTTTATTATTATTAATTAATATAAAATTAATATTATCATTAGGTTCTTCTAGAATCTTGAGTAGAGCATTTACAGAATTTATATTTAATAATTCAATATTATCTATTAATACAATTCTAGCTTTGTCGTTAAAAGAAGATTTGTTAAGTGACACAATTAAATTTCTGATTTGATCTATATCAATATTTTTTTTATCATCCGAAACATCAATTAATATAAAATTTAGATTCGATTTATTTTGAACTAATTTGAATGATTTATTTTCCGAATTTATTTGAAGATTTTTAGTATCATAAGAATTTTCTTCATTGAGTGATAGTATGTAATTGATTAAATGATAAGCTAAAGTACATTTACCTATGCCTTTTTCTCCTGAAAAAAGTATCTTATTAGGCAATTTATTTTCAGAATATAGATTTTTTAAATTTTCAAATTGTTCGTTATGAGAAAATAATTTGATTTGATTTGCTGGTTCTAATTTCATTTATCTAAAAAATTAATTCTTCTATTTTTTTTAAGATTAATTTTTCA
>CACFMU010000009.1:0-24021 GCA_902567435.1 uncultured Pelagibacteraceae bacterium | reverse complement strand
CTTTGAACTTCAGCACCAAAACCTTCGGATCTAGTTTTTTCATACATATCAATTAAATTTTCACCCTTAGCTCTAAAGCCATACTTTACACCATCATATCTTGCTAAATTTGATGAAGCTTCTGCAGGAGCTACTATGTAATATGTAGGTAAAGCATAACTAGTATTGGGAAGTGAAATATCTATTATTTCAGCACCACAATCTTTTGCGTATTGAATTCCCTTTTGCCATAAATCATCTATTTCCTTTGGCATGCCATCTACTCTATACTCTTTAGGAATACCTATTTTTTTTCCTTTAATATCTTTGTTTAATTCTTTGCTATATTGATTTCTTTTAAAGTCTATTGATGTAGAATCTTTTTTATCATAAGTGCTGATCACTTCTTGTAGCAATGCACAATCTTTGACATTTTGAGCCATAGGTCCTGCTTGATCTAAAGATGAGGCAAAAGCAACAATTCCATATCTGGAGCAACTTCCATAGGTTGGTTTTAAACCTACAGTTCCAGTAAATGACGCTGGTTGTCTAATAGATCCACCTGTATCAGTTCCAATTGTAATAGGCGTAAGTTGGCCTGATACAGCTGCTGCTGAGCCGCCAGATGAACCACCTGGTACTAATCCTTTGTCTATTGGATTTTGAACATTTCCATAATAACTTGTTTCATTTGATGATCCCATCGCAAATTCATCACAATTTAATTTACCAAGTAAAATAGCACCCTCATTCCATATATTTTGAGTAACAGTAGACTCATAAGTTGGTACAAAATTTTCTAAAATTTTACTACCAGCGGTGGTTCTAACATTTTCTGTACAAAATAGATCTTTAACAGCCATAGGTATGCCTGGTAATTTTAAATCAAAATTAGGATTTTGATCAAATTTTTTAGCTTTATCTATTGCATTAGAAAAATCCTCGGAAATATAAGAATTTAATTCTTTTGATTTCTCTGAACGGTCTATAAATGCTTTGGTAACTTCCTCTGAAGATAATTTTTTATTTTTAATATTATCTACTAAAGATGTTAATGATTGAGTGGTTATGTTGGACATTATTCAACTACCTTTGGAACTACAAAAAAATCTTCATTATCTTCGGGTGAATTTTTTATAATTTGTTCTCTAATATTTTCACTTTTAATCTCATCAGATCTAAATTTTAATGTCGTTTCGGCAACTGATGTTAATGGTTCAACATTTTCTGTTTTTAATTCATTTAATTTTTCAATAAATTCAAATATTGAGTTTAAATCACCAGCTAGTTTTTCGGCTTTTTGATCATCAACAGAAATTCTTGATAATTTTGAGATATGTTTTATGGTTTTAAGATCAATAGTCATATGGTATTTAAATATGTCGCAAACTATCACTTAAGTTAAAAATATACAATATGATCACTATCGAAGATTTAAAAAAAAAGCAGTCTGAAACCTCTAGATTAATTGGATTAGACCTTGGATCAAAAAGAATTGGTGTATCAATTTGTGACGAAAAGCAATCTATAGCCACACCTTTCAAAACTTTAAATAAGACTAATACTAATGAATTAATTGATGAACTTAAAAAACTTATTGAAGAATACAATATTAAAGGAATTATAATAGGTAATCCTATCAATATGGATGGAACTTTGGGCAGATCCTCTCAATCGGTAAATGATGTTTCAAACAATATAGATAAGGCAATTGAAATTGATGTTTGTCTTTGGGACGAAAGACTTTCTACAGTTGGAGCATTTAATTTGTCTAGTCAACTAGATGTAAATGTGAGTAAAAGGGAAAAAAATATTGATCAAAATGCAGCTGCTTTCATACTTCAAGGAGCAATAGATTTTTTAAATAATTAATGCTTGCTATATAGCTACTTTATGATTATAGAGTAAATTTTAATGGCAACTAAATCAAATAAAGCTATTAAAATTTCTCAAAAACATTTGTTGGGTATTCAAGATTTGTCAATTAATGATGTTAATTTGATTTTAGATGAGTCTCAGAAATTCATAAAACTTAACCAAAGTAAAAACAAAAGATTAAATGTTCTAAACGGAAAAACACAAATTAATCTTTTTTTTGAACCCTCGACTAGAACGCAAAGTTCATTTGAATTGGCAGGAAAAAGATTGGGTGCAGACGTAATGTCTATGAATATGGGAAATTCAGCAATTAAAAAAGGTGAAACGTTAATTGATACAGCAATGACTTTAAATGCAATGCACCCAGATATAATTGTAATAAGACACCAAGACTCAGGTGCATGTAATCTTTTATCACAGAAAGTAAATTGTGCAGTATTAAATGCGGGAGATGGAAGACGAGAACACCCTACTCAAGCATTACTTGATGCTTTAACAATAATTAACAGGAAAAATAAAATTCAGGGATTAAGAATTGCAATTTGTGGAGATATTCTACATTCAAGGGTAGCTAGATCTAACATTTATTTATTAACTATGTTAGGAGCTGAAGTAAATATTGTAGCGCCATCAAATCTTATGCCAAAAGAAATAGAAAAGTTTGGAGTGAATACTTTTACCGATATGAAAAAAGGACTAAAAGATTGTGATATCGTGATGATGTTAAGACTTCAAAACGAAAGAATGACCAGTTCATTTTTATCATCAAATCGAGAATACTATGAATATTATGGCTTAACACCAGACAAGCTAGATCATGCTAAACAAGATGCAATTATAATGCATCCTGGTCCAATGAACAGAGGGATTGAAATTGATACAAGATTAGCTGACGATATAAATAAAAGTGTAATTAAAGAACAAGTTGAACTAGGTGTGGCTGTTAGAATGGCATGTTTAAAAATTTTTTGTGAATAAATGAAAAAACAATATTTTATAAATGGAAATATTATAGATCCTCATAATTCCATTAATGAATATGGGGGTTTAATTATTAGCGAAGATGGAAAAATTGAGGCTATTGGTAAGAAAGTAAATGTAAATAATCTACCCACTAGAGAAAAACCTATTGACCTAAAAGGAAAATATTTAATTCCTGGTATTGTTGATATGAGAGTTTTTGTAGGTGAACCAGGTTATGAATATAAAGAAAATTTTAGAACTCTAAGTAATGCGGCATTATCAGGAGGAGTTACATCAGTTGTAACCATGCCAAATACGAATCCAATAATAGATAATGTTTCAATTGTAGATTTTTTGAAAAGAAGAGGTAGAGATAAATCTAAAATAAATATATTCCCTTGCGCATCACTTACACAAAATATCGAAGGGACCAATATGACTGAATTTGGATTGTTGGCAAGAAAAGGAATAATAGCTTTTACTGATGGTGTCAAAACAATCCAAAATACAAGTTTAATGTCTAGAATAATGAATTCTGCAAAAGATTTGAATTGTTTAATTATGCAGCATGCAGAAGATTATCATCTTTCTAAAAATGGAATGATTAATTCTGGAATAATTGCAACCAAACTTGGATTATCAAGTATACCAGACATTGCAGAAATAATAATAATTGAAAGAGACTTAACATTACTTGAGAAAAATAAATGCAGATATCATATTTCTCAGCTTTCATCGGCAAAATCAGTTGATGTAATTAAAGAGAGAAAAAAAGATATCAAATTTACTTGTGGTGTATCAGTAAATAATCTTTCATTGAATGAGAATGATATTGGCGATTTTAAAACCTTTTTAAAATTGTCACCACCACTTAGAAAAGAAGAAGATAGAGAAGCATTGGTTCAAGGCTTAAAAGACAAAACTATTGACGTAATTGTGTCAGATCACAAACCTGAAGATGAAGAATCAAAAAGATTAACTTTTTCACAAGCTGCAACTGGAGCATCTGGAATTGAAACTTTGTTATCACTAAGCCTGGAATTATACCATAATGGTTCAGTAAAACTTGAAACCATCATTCAAGCATTAACATCAAATCCAGCAAAAATTCTTAGAATAAACAAAGGAAATCTTACCATAGGAAATGATGCAGATTTTTGTATTTTAGATTTAAATAAGCCATGGATTGTAAAAAAAGAAAATCTAATTTCAAAATCAAAAAATACTTCGATAGAGGATAAAAAATTGCAGGGTAAGGTTACTAATACCTTTGTAAAAGGTAAGGAATTATTTAAAATATAACAATGGAATATTTAATTGTTGGAATAATTTCATATCTAATGGGTTCAATACCATTTGGATATATTTTAACAAAAATTTTTTTAAAGCAAGATATTAGAGAAATTGGATCTGGTAATATTGGAGCTACTAATGCTTTAAGAACAGGAAATAAATTAATCGGCTATTCCACATTAATCTTGGATGTAGCCAAAGCAATAATTCCAGTTATTTATGTTAAAATAAATTATCCAGAACTTATATATATTGCATCATTATCTGCCTTTTTAGGACATGTGTTTCCTATATGGCTTAAATTCAAAGGAGGCAAAGGTGTTGCAACATACGTAGGAATTTTATTTTCAATAAATATAATATTAGGAGTTATCTTTGTTTTAAGTTGGGGAATAATATTTTTGATTTTTAAATACTCATCTTTATCATCAATAATTGGTTCTTTATCAATTCCAATATACTTGACTATTATGGGTCAGAAAACAGATGTTATTTTTTTTGGAATAATGTTCATTTTGATCTTTTATACTCATAGAGAAAATATTAAACGACTTAAAAATAAAGAAGAAAATAAGACTAAAATTTATTAATTTGACTATCAAAGACTTTTGAGTAGTTTGATGAAATAATGAATCTAGTCATAGTTGAGAGTCCAGCAAAAGCCAAAACAATAAATAAATATTTAGGTGACAATTACACTGTTTTAGCAAGTTATGGGCATATAAGAGATTTACCATCAAAAAATGGTTCTGTTGATCCTGACCAAAATTTTAAGATGGAATGGGAAGTTGATAGTTTTTCAAAAAAATATTTAAAAGAAATTACAGATGCAGCAAAAGACTCATCAAAAATTATTTTAGCAACAGACCCAGATCGTGAAGGAGAAGCAATAGCATGGCATGTAAAAGAGTACTTAAGTGAACAAAAACTTTTAAAAGATAAAGCAGTTGAAAGAGTGGTCTTTAATGAAATTACAAAAAAAGCAGTCACACATGGTATTGATAACCCTAGACAAATTGAGCCTTTGTTAGTCGATGCTTATATGGCAAGAAGAGCTCTTGATTATTTGGTTGGCTTTAACATCTCGCCTATTCTCTGGACAAAATTACCGGGATCAAAATCAGCTGGTAGAGTACAATCTGTAGCTTTAAAACTTATAACAGAGAGAGAACATGAAATTGAATCTTTTAATCCAGAGGAATTTTGGACATTAAGTGTTAATTTTCAAGATGAAAAAAATAATCTAATTACCGCAAGTATTTCTCAATTAAATGGAAATAAAATAGAAAAATTTTCCTTTAAAAATAAAATCGAAATTAATAAAGCAATAGAAAATATTAAAGATCAAAAGTTTAATATAAGTGATATTTCCTCAAAAATTATTAGCAGAAATCCATCTGGGCCATTTACGACATCAACTTTACAACAGGTAGCTTCAAGCAGATTAGGTTTTGGAGCATCAAGAACAATGCAAATTGCTCAAAGATTATATCAAGGTATTGAAATTGATGGGGAGACGATAGGGTTAATTACTTATATGAGAACTGATGGAACTAATCTTTCAAAAGATGCTGTTTCTGATTTTAGAGATTTTATTATAAATCAATACGGAAAAGAATACCTTCCCGATAACCCTCTAAATTACTCAGGTAAAAAAGCTAAAAATGCCCAGGAGGCTCACGAAGCAATAAGACCTACAGATATAACTAGGTCACCAGTTTCTGTTAAAAAGTATTTAAGTACAGACCAACAAAAACTTTACAATTTAATCTGGTCTAGAGCTTTATCGTCACAAATGGAAACAGCAAAATTTGACAGGAATACGATTACAATAACTTCTACAGATAATAAAACAATATGTAAGTCTAGTGGTTCTGTGCTGAGATTTGATGGTTATTTGAAAGTATTTCCAAGTCTAAGTAAAGATGAGGATGAAACAATCTTACCAGAAATGAAAAATGGACCGATTAATATTGAGTCACTTATAGATGAACAGCACTTTACACAGCCTCCTCCAAGATATTCTGAGGCAAGTATTGTAAAAAAATTAGAAGAGCTTGGAATAGGTCGACCCTCTACTTACGCAAGTATCATATCAACTATTGCAAATCGAGGATATGCAGAAATATTAAATAAAAGGTTTTTTCCAACAGACCGAGGAAAACTAATATCTGCTTTTTTAGAAAAATTATTTTCTAAATATGTTGATTATAATTTTACAGCAGGATTAGAAGATCAGTTAGATGAAATAACAACAGGTAAAGAAAGTTGGATAAAAGTTCTAGAGATGTTTTGGAAGGATTTTAATAACAATGTTTCAGAGGTGAAAGAAAAAAGAACTAGAGAGGTTTTAGATTTATTAAATGATAGTCTAGGAACATTAATATTTGATAAAGATGCAGATGGAAAAGTTGTAAGAAAATGTCAGTTATGTGAAACAGGATCTTTGAGTTTGAAAAATAGCTTTAGAGGTGGTGCGTTCATAGGTTGCTCAAATTATCCTGAATGTAAATTTACTAGACCACTTTCTAAAGCAAAAGCTGCAGCACAAGCTCAATTAGCAGAACCAAAATTTATTGGTAAACACGATAATGGAAACGATATATTTCTAAAGAATGGAAGGTTTGGCCCTTATTTACAATATGAAAAAATATTAGATGAACTGCCTAAAGAAAAAATAACTAAAAAGAAAAAAAAAGTTAAAAAACTTAAAGATGTTAATGAACTTTTAAAAAATGTTTCAATACCTAAAGGTTTAGAGCTTGAAAGTATTGACCTTGAAAAAGCTCAATTTTTGTGCTCTTTACCAAAATCACTTGGTATTAATCCTGATAATCAAAAAGAAATCTTTTTAAATACAGGCAGATTTGGACCCTATTTAAAATGTGAAAATAAATCTGCAAGGATAGAAAATATTGAGGAAATATTCTCAATAGGATTAAATAGAGCAGTTACATTAATAGCTGAAGCAAAACCAGGAAGAATGTCTGCCTCAATCATTAAGGATTTAGGAGAACATCCAGAAGATAAAAAACCAGTAAGGGTAATGAAAGGTCAATATGGGCCCTATATAAAATATAAATCCTTAAATGCCACTATACCTGAAGAAAAAGATCCTACAGAACTTACAATGGAAGAAGCCTTGATCCTTATAGAAAAAAGAAAAGAATACGATAAGAATAAAAAAAATAAAAAAAAGAAAAAGAAATGAAAATTTTAGGTTCTATATTTTTCATCCTATATTTCTTCACTATTCCAGTAAAATCAGAAGAAAATAAATGTGAAGGGATGAAAAAATTTTCAAAGGAATTCATAAAATGTAGTACTCTTAATATTAAGGAAAAAACTATTGAAAAAGGATCTGATTTAAAGAAAAATACTTTAAATAAAACAAAAAAGATAAAAATAAAATTAAGCGAAACAAAAAATAAAATAACTGATAAATTTAAAAAGAAGGATTAATAAATGAGTTTTGAGGAAAAAATTAAAGAACTGAAAATAGAATTACCAGAGGCAAAAGCTCCTGTTGGCTCTTATGTTGCAACAAAAGTTTCTGGTAAATTACTTTATGTTTCTGGACAAATTTCAATGACTTCAAATGGAGAGTTAATTAAAGGAAAAGTTGGTAAAGATCTTACTACAGAAGAAGCCTATAAAGCTGCAGAAAGATGCGGTTTAAGTATTGTTGCTCAAGTTAAAAAAGCATGTGAAGGTGACTTATCTAAAGTTAAATCATGTATTAAGCTAACTGGATTTGTTAATTCTACAGATGATTTTACTGAGCAACCAAAAGTGATTAATGGGGCATCAGACTTAATAGCTTCGATATTTAGTGAAGCAGGAATGCATACTAGAGCAGCTGTAAGCACTAACAGTCTTCCATTAGGTGTATCAGTTGAAGTTGATGCTATTTTTGAATTAAATTAATATTTATCTTCCAATGCCAAAATATTTAAATCCTTGAGATTTAATTTTACTTGAAGAGAAAATATTTCGCATATCATAAATCTTTAGATTCTTCGATGGATGCATTTTTTTAAAATTAATTGATTTGAAATCGTTCCATTCCGTATGTAAAATTACTAAATCTGTTCCTTTTACAGCATCACTGATAGAATTTGAAAAATTAACGTTTTTTAAATTGTTAAAATCATTTTTAAATCCTGTTGGATCATAATATTTAATTTTAGCTCCTTTTTTTGAAAGATAAGGAATCATTTCTAAGCTGCTTGAGTCTCTCATGTCATCTGTATTTGCCTTAAATGTAACTCCTAAAAAACAAATTTTTTTATTTTTAATTTTATTATTTAATATTACGCTAACTCTTTTTAATAATAATTTTGATCTTAATGAATTTGAATTAATGACACTTTTTATTATAGATAAATTTGTATTAAATTTTTTTCCAGTAGATACAATTGCTTTAGTATCTTTGGGAAAACAAGATCCTCCATAAGCTGGGCCAGCTCTTAAAAAGCGACTACCTATTCTTTTATCCAGGCCAATACCAATAGAAATATCTTCTACATCAATACCAGTTTTTTCACATAAATTTGCAATTTCATTAATAAATGAAATTTTTGTAGCTAAAAATGCATTAGAGGCATACTTAATTAATTCTGCGGCTCTTCTATTTGTAGAAATAAATTTTGCCCCTTTCGATATTAATGGTAAGTAAAGATTTTTTAAAATTACATTTGATTTTTTATTATTAGATCCAACTACAACTCTATCTGGATATATAAAATCTCTTATCGCTTCACCTTCTCTTAAAAATTCTGGATTTGACACAACAGAAAATTTTTTTTTATCTACTTTCTTAGATAATATTTTTTCAATTTTATCTCCAGTAGTAACTGGAACCGTTGATTTTGTTATAATTATCTTAAATTTATTAATTGATTTTGATATTTCATTTGCTACTGAATAAATTTGACTTAAATCAGCATCAGAACCATTTCTTTTTGCAGGTGTTCCAACACATATAAAAACTATATCTGAATTTTTAACTGAATTATTTATATCTGTTGAAAATTTGAGTCTTTTGTTTTTAAAATTTTTCTGAACTAACTCTTCTAATCCAGGCTCATAGATTGGTATTATACCTTTTTTAAGTTTATTTATTTTATTTTCATCTTTATCGACACAAACAACATCATTACCAAGATCAGAAAAACATACGCCACTTACAAGACCAACATATCCCGTACCTATCATGCAGAGTTTCATAATTTTGCAATCTCCTTAGATGAATTAATATATCCGTCCATTGTACCGCAATCTAAATATTTTCCAGTAAAGTTATGAGCTATAAATTTTTCTTTATCATTGATCAATAACTGAATTGCATCTGTAATATGTATTTCACCCCCCTTACTAGGTTTCAAATTTCTCAATTTAATAAAGATTTTTTTAGGCAATATATATCTTCCTATAACAGCTTTATTGGAAGGTGCTTCTTTTATTTTAGGTTTTTCAATTACACCTTTGATCGAATAATCTGTTATATTTAATTTTTTATTGATCTTATAAATTCCCCATCTAGAAACTGTTTTCTTATTAACACTCATACTTGCCATTACTGAGGATTTAAATTTTTTATGAGTTTGAATCATGGATTTAGAACAGTTTTTTTTAATTATTAGATCATCAGGCAGTAACATTAAGAAATACTTATCTTTAATATATTTCTTAGTTTTAAGAACCGCATCACCAGTTCCTTTTGGCTTATTTTGATAAACAAACTTAATCATTTTTCTGTATTTTAAAATTTTTCTATATTCTTCTATTACTCTTGGATCATTTTTTCTTTTAATCAAATCTTTATAAAATTTATCATTATAAAAATATTTTTTAATCATCATCTTTCTTTTTGAAATAATGAAGATTATTTGCTTGATACCTGCATCGATGCATTCATTTATTATATATTCTAGCCCAGGCTTTCCATTAATAGGCAGAAGTTCTTTTGCAAATACACTGGTTAAAGGAAGCAACCTAGTACCAAGTCCAGCTAGAGGAATAATAGCTTGTTTAATCATTTAAATGTTTTACTTATTAAATATTTTAATACAAATGAAAATTTTATTAAACAATCAAACATTAAGCAAAACATTAAGGCCTTTTAGCGATATTGGGTTTGTTCCTACTATGGGTGGAATTCATGAAGGTCATATTTCGCTAATTAATAAATCCATTAAATCAAACAAAAAAACTATAGTAAGTATATTTGTTAATCCAAAACAGTTTAATAGCATAAAAGATTTCAAATCTTATCCTTCAAGAATTAAGAATGATTTAATTATTTTAAAGAGAATCAAAAAATTAGATTATGTTTATATTCCTAAATTTAAGGATATTTATGAAAATAATAAACGATCAAATATAAAGATTGAAAAAAAATACAAAATTCTTTGTGCAAAATTTAGAAAAGGACACTTTGAGGGTGTATTAGATGTTATGAATAGATTAACAAAACTAATTAAGCCTAAAAATATATTCATGGGTGAAAAGGATTTTCAACAATTTTTTTTAGTAAAAAATTTTATTGAAAAAAGATTTGATACAAAAATTATTGGCTGTAAAACAATAAGAAATAGAAATAATTTGGCCTTATCTTCTAGGAATTTTTTATTTACAAAAAAAGAATTAAACCAAGTTGAAAAAATTTCAAATAAATTTTTAAGTTTAAAAATAAAAATTAAAAAAATAAAAGAAATTAATAAATTTTTACAAAAATCAAAAAAAGAAATTGAAAATTTTTTTGATATAAAAATTGAATATTTGGAGAATAGAAGTATTAAAAACCTATCTAAATCAAACAAATTTAAGGATTCTAGAATATTTTTAGCTTATAATTTTAAAGATATCAGGTTAATTGATAACTTCTAAATTTATAAAAAATAAGCACCCACACCTAAAAAAGATACAAAGCCTATTACATCAGTAATTGTTGTCACAAATACACTTGATGCAATTGCAGGATCAATATTCATTTTTTTTAGTGTTACAGGAATTAAAATTCCAAAGAGGCCAGCTATTATCATGGTTAATACCATTGAAATTGAAATTATTATTGAAAGAGTGTTGTCTTCGAACCAGATCTGAACAATAAATGCACTTATGGCTGCAAAAATAATTCCATTCAAAATTCCAATAGTAAATTCTTTTAAAACATTAGATGAAAAATTATTTTCTGTTAAATCATTTGTTGCTATTGTTCTAACAGTTACAGCTAAAGTTTGCATTCCAGCGTTACCACCCATTGATGCAACTATTGGCATCAAAAAAGCTAACACAACCATTTGTTCAATTGTTGCACCAAATAAACTAATGCACCAAGTTGCTAAAAAAGCTGTAAATAAATTTAATAAAAGCCAATTAAATCTTCTTTTAGTTTTAGTTATTACCCCATCTGTTATTTCTTCGTCACCTACCCCTGCTAATCTCAAAGCATCTTCTTCAGCTTCTTCTTGTAATACAGTTAAAACATCATCACTCATAATCATTCCAACTAGCTTATTATTTTTATCTACAACTGCAGCTGAATTTAAATTGTAGTTTTCAAATAAGTTAGCTACCTTTTCTTTATCCATGTCTACTGGTACTAGTAATTGAGACTCAGACATAATTGAGAGCATTTTCGTATCTCTTGATGTGGTTAAAACTCGAGAAGAAGGAACAGTACCAATTGGTTTGAATTCTTCATTAATAATGAAGATTTCTAAAAATTCTTCTGGTAGGTCTTTATTTTCTCTCAAATAGTCAATTGTTTGACCTACAGACCAATTACTCGGTATTGCTGTAAATTCACGCTGCATTATTCTTGCAGCTGTATCTTCTGGATAGCTCAAACTTTCTAATAGAGCGAAACGATCTTTAGGGGGTAATGAGCTAAGAATATTATTCTTTTCATATTCAGGTACATTCTCTAAAATTGATATTGCATCATCTGATTCTAAATTAGTTAAAATAGAGACTATTGAGTCTGATGAAAGATAAGCAATAATTTCTGTTTGAATTGACTCATTAAGTTCAACAAAAACATCAGGATCAATTTTAAAGTTATTAAGTTTTATTAAACTCTCTCGATCTGACTGATTTAGATGTTCTATGATATCAGCTGCGTCAGCTGGGTGCATTTCTTTAAAAGAATTAGTAATAAAAGTAGCATCGTTGTTAGCAATCTTAGATGTTACAACTTTTATATATTCTTTATTAAATTCAAAATTTACTTTTTTATCTTTTATTTTTTTAACTAAAGACATAAATCTACCTATAATTTAGATTGGACTATTAATAGATAATTAAGATAATACAATTTATAAATGAATATAGAGATCAAAAAGTCAATAAAACCAATAAATTATTTTAGTGCAATAGATTTATTGGAAAAAAGACTGGAAGATTTATACAATAATAAAGATAAGGAACTTATTTGGATACTAGAACATGATGAAATATTTACAGCTGGTACAAGCTATAAAGAAAATGAAATTTTAGATAATTCTATAAATTTAATAAAAACTAATCGTGGTGGTAAAATAACTTGTCATTCGCCAGGTCAATTAATCTGTTATTTTGTTTTAGATTTAAGAAAAAAAAAAGATATTAGAAAGTTTATTGCTTGTATTGAGAAAACAATTATAGAAACTCTTAAAGAATATAAAATAGAAACATTTTCAGACAAAAATAATATCGGAATTTGGCATAAAAAAAATAAAACAGTAAATAAAGTTGCAGCAATTGGGGTAAGAGTAAAAAAATGGATTGCTTATCATGGGTTTGCGGTGAATATAAATAATAATCTTAATCAATATAAAAAAATTATACCATGTGGAATCAAAGACAAAGGTGTTACCAATCTAATTAGTATTGCAAAAAATGATTATTCAAAATTAGATAATTTATTAATAGAAAAATTTATTTCAAACCTGAAAATCTAAGTCTTTTTGTTTTTAATAATTTTCTAAAGTAATCTGGTAGTAAAGCTGTATAAGTATGTTTAACATTATCAATGATGAATTTAATCTGATATGAGTGAAGCATCAAATTTTTATTTAAACCTCTAGAAGAATTAGATAATTTATACTTGATGTCACCAAATATTGGTTGTCCTAAAGCATATAATTGTTTTCTAAGTTGATGCTTACGACCAGTAATAGGTTTTAATTCAACTAAACTTGCTTCTGAATTTTTATCTAAAACTCTATAAATTGTTTTTGCCTTTTCTATAATTTTTCTTTCTCCATCATATCGAATAAGATCATTGTTCCATTCTCCAGAGTCTTTAATTAACTCTCCATGACAGATAGCTAAATATGTTTTGTGAACTTTTCGTAGTCTAAATAAAGAGGTTAATAATTGCGCAGATTGTCTTGTTTTAGCCATTATGAAAACACCTGAGGTGTCTTTGTCTAATCTATGAACTGAATATGGTTTTGTACCTTGAAAGATTTCACTTTTAGCAAAAATATCTACTAAATTTTTTTTTGATTTAGTTCCACCTTGAACAGAGATACCTGAGCTTTTATTTAATACTATAAAATTTTCATTATTATCTATAATTTGATCTTCATTAGATTTAATAATTTCTTTTGATGGTTCAAATTTTATTTTCTTCTGAATTATCTGTTCTTTAAAGTCTAAATTAAAAAAACTTATAACGTCATTAGTCTTAACTTTAGTTGAGCTTTTGATTTTTTTTTTATTAATCTTTATTTTTCCAGACCTAAAATATTTTTCAATTAATCCTTGTGGAATTTTGCCAATTTTTAATCTTGTCCAGCGATCAATACGCATATCATTACACGTTGCATCAACGGTATATGACTTTTTCATGATTAAAGATTATGCTGTTGCTTGTTTCTTTTCTTCAGCTTTTTGTGTTTCTTTAGTAGTATCTTTTTTTGGCTTATCTACTCTTTTAGCCTCAACATCTCTATCAACAAACTCTATAATTGCCATAGGTGCATTATCACCATATCTAAACCCAGCCTTTATAATTCTTGTGTATCCACCATTTCTTTTTTCATATCTTTTTGAAAGTGTTTTTTTTACTTTGTTAGCAGATTTTATATCTTGAAGTTGAGAAACGAGCATTTTTGTTGTTTGCAATGTTTCTTTCTTACCTAGTGTAATAATTTTATCAACTTGCGGTTTTAAAAATTTAGCTTTTGGCAAAGTAGTTTTGATCTGCTCATATTTAATCAAAGAATTTAACATATTCTTTAAAAGAGCTTTTCTATGTTCTGAAGTTCTATTTAACTTCTTATTTGCCATTCCGTGTCTCATTAGATAGCTTCCTCTAATTTTTTGGACATTTCTGCTATGTTATCTGGCGGCCAATTTGGTATTTCCATACCCAGGTAGAGAGACATTCCAGTTAGAACTTCTTTTATTTCATTTAAAGATTTTCTTCCAAAATTTGGAGTTCTTAACATTTCTCCTTCAGATTTTTGCACCAAATCACCAATGTAAATTATATTATCATTTTTAAGACAATTCATAGATCTTACTGATAGTTCAAGTTCATCAACTTTTCTCAGTAAATTTTTATTAAACTCAGGTTCTGTCGAAACTTCTTTAACCGGTGCTTCTACAGGCTCATCAAAATTAACAAACATTTTTAATTGATCTTGAAAAATTCTTGCTGAATAAGCTACTGCATCCTCTGCTGAGATTGCTCCGTTAGTTTCTACTTCCATAGTTAATTTATCATAGTCTAATGCTTTACCTTCTCTTGCAGTGCTTATTGAGTATGAAACTTTTTTAACTGGGCTATATAATGAGTCTATCGCAATAAGACCTAAAGGTGGTTCTTCTGGTTTATTTAAATCTGCAGGAACGTATCCTTTTCCAGTATTTACATTCATTTCCATATGGAAATTAGTATTTTCATCAAGATTACATATAACTAAATCTGGATTTAGAATTTCAACATCAGCTACAGGAGCTATATCAGAAGCTTTAATTTCACCAGGTCCTTTGGCATCTAAAACTAATTTTTTAGTACCTTCTGAATTAGATTTTAATGCTAAAGATTTAACGTTTAACACTATATCAGTTACATCTTCTCTAACTCCTTTAATTGAGGTAAACTCATGTAAAACTCCATCGATTTGAATTGAAGTAACAGCTGCACCTCTGATAGATGATAACAAAATTCTTCTAAGTGAATTACCTAAAGTTAATCCGTAACCTTTTTCTAATGGCTCTGCGATTATTTTCGCATGAGTTAAATCATCACTAATTTGCACATCTAATTTTGATGGTTTGATTAATGACTTCCAATTTTTTACATTTACATTTTCGACTTCCATTAAACTCTCCTTTTTTTTGGTGGTCTAGTTCCATTATGAGGCATTGGCGTAGTATCTTTTATTGATAAAATCTTAAAACCTCTAGCTTGTAATGCTCTTAAAGCTGTTTCACGTCCAGAACCAGGTCCTTTAACTTCAACTGATAATGTTTTCATTCCATACTCTAAAGCTTTTGAAGCAGCAGAGTCAGCAGCAATTTGAGCAGCATATGGTGTAGATTTTCTTGAACCTTTAAATCCTTTTTGTCCTGCAGAAGCCCATGATATTACGTTACCATTAGTATCAGCAATTGAAATAATAGTATTATTGAATGTAGATTGTACGTAAGCAATACCATTTAAAATATTTTTTTTAATTTTTTTCTTTTTCGAATAAGAACTTTTATTACTTTTCTTTGAAGATTTTTCTACCTTCTGATCTTTATTTTCAACTTTATCAGCTTTAGCCATAATTATTTTTTAGTTGGAGTTAATTTTTTTCCTGCTATTGCAATCGCCTTACCTTTTCTTGTTCTAGCATTACATCTAGTTCTTTGACCTCTGACAGGCAATTTTTTTCTATGTCTAGTTCCTCTATAACACGCAAGATCAATTAATCTTTTAATGCTAAGCGAATAATCTCTTCTCAAATCACCTTCAACTTTAAAATTTTGATCAATGTATTCTCTAATTTTTAATATTTCATCATCTGTCAATTCGTTTATTCTTTTAGCTCTAGGAATTTCAAGTGAAGAACAGATTTGATTTGAAAATTTGTCACCTATTCCATAGATATAAGTAAGTCCTATGTGAACAAGTTTATTTTGTGGGATGTTAATACCTGCGATACGAGCCATAGTTTTTGTGATAAATTTGTGCCTTTTATATAATAAGATTACTTAAAGTCAACGCCTTAAACATTGATAAAAGTCTCAATTTTCCTTGTTATTTCATCAATTTCCTGTGTTCCGTCTATCTCATGAAAATTTGGATTCTTAGAGTAGAAATCTAGAACAGGTTTGGTCGTTTCCATATAGGTATCATATCTTTTTACAATTGTATTCATGTCATCGTCAGACCTATTTTCTAAAACTTTTCTTTTTTCAATTCTTTTTATGATTGTTTCTTTGTTTACATTAAGAAAAAAAATATGGTCAATTTTTTGATCTGAATTAATTAATAAATCATCTAAATTTTTAGCCTGACTTAATGTTCTTGGATATCCATCAAATATAAATCTATCTTTTTTTTGGGGATCGTTGACTAGTTTTTCTACTAGCTCATTAACAATATCATCACTTATGAAAATTCCATCATTCATATCGTTTGTTATCTGTTTACCAATATCTGAATTATTTTTAATTTCATCTCTCAAAATATCACCTGTTGATATTTGAAAATTATTTAGTTTATTTACTAGATATTTAGATTGAGTGCCTTTACCTGCGCCAGGAGGCCCAAATAAAATAATATTCACTTTTACTTACCAAATTTTGTTTTCTTGATTAATTGCTCATATTGTGAACTCATTAATCTTGTTTGAATTTGAGTTACTGTATCAATAGCAACCACTACAACAATTAAAATTGAAGCTCCACCTAGATAAAAAGGTATTGGATAGTTTGCAATTAAAAATTCTGGTAATAAACAAACTAAAGTTAAATATAGTGCACCAATTGTTGTTAATTTTGTTAAAATATTTTCTATGTATAAAGCTGTACTTTCACCTGGTCTAATTCCCGGAACAAAACCCCCATACTTTCTTAGGTTGTCTGCTGTCTCTGTAGGATTAAAAGTAATATTTGTATAAAAAAATGTAAAAAATATTATTCCTGACGCATATAACAACATGTACAAAGGTTGACCTTGTGTAAAATAAGAACTTATATTTAAAAATGTTTCATTGTTTGAGAATGAAAAATTTGAAAATGTTACTGGTAATAGTAAAAGTGCTGATGCAAAAATTGCTGGTATTACTCCAGCTTGATTAATTTTTAAAGGTAAATGTGATGACTCTCCACCATACATTTTATTACCCATTTGTCTTTTTGGATAATTAATCAATATTTTTCTTAATGCTCTTTCCATAAAAACAACAAAGAGAATTGTTAAAATTAATATAACAAAAATTGCTAAAATCATGAATGTTGAAACAGCGCCAGTTCTACCAAGCTCAAAAGTCGTTACCAATGCTCGAGGAATTTCAGCAACAATACCTGCAAAAATAATTAAAGAAATACCATTACCTATACCTCTTTGTGTAATTTGTTCACCTAACCACATTAGAAACATTGTTCCTGCAACAATTGTTGTTACTGTTGTTAATTTAAAAAAAACTCCTGGGTTAATAACTAAGTCTGCAGATGACTCTAATCCAACAGATAAACCATAACCTTGTAATGTTGCCAATAATACAGTTCCATATCTGGTAATTTGAGTTATTTTTGCTCTTCCTGTTTCACCTTGTGCTTTTAAATTTTTAAAATATTCAGAAACACCTGTCATCAATTGTACTATAATAGCTGAAGATATATATGGCATTATACCTAAGGCAAAAATTGCCATCCTACTAACTGCACCTCCAGCAAATACATTAAACATACCAAGTAATCCTTTTTGATTACCTTCCATCATAATTTTAAGCTGCTCTGGATCGATCCCAGGAAGTGGAACAAAAGTTCCAAATCTGTAAACCGCGAGTATAAATATAGTAAATAATATTCTATTTCTTAAATCATTGTTTGATATTGAGGAACTCATTTTGGCTATTTATTTTTTTAATTGAATAGATCCACTAATTTTTTCTAGTTTTTCTATTGCTGATTTAGAGGCTAAATCCGCTTCTATATTAACTTTATCTTTTATTTCGCCTGTTCCTAAGATTTTTAATTTTTGAGAATTTTTATTTATTAATTTCAATTTTTTTAATAATTCCATATTAATAATATCACTAGGATTTATGGTTTTTTCATTAATATAAGATTGAATTTTTTCTAAATTCATTATCGCAATGTTCTGTTTTGAAATAGGATTAAAACCTCTTTTTGGAAGTCTTCTATATAAAGGCATCTGACCACCTTCAAAACTCTTTATTGCTACACCTGATCTAGATTTTTGACCCTTAACACCTCTTCCAGATGTTTTGCCTTTTCCAGAACCAATACCTCTGCCGACTCTAATTTTAGATTTATTAATCTTTTCTTTTGTATTTAAAGTAATCATTATCCTCTTTTTTCCACAATCTCAGAAATTTTTTTATTTCTTATTGATGATATTTGTTTTGGTGAATTTTGTTTTAACAAAGCTTTCATTGTTGCTCTAATAACATTATGAGCGTTTGATGTTCCCATAGATTTAGCAACAATATCTTTAACCCCTAATACTTCACAGACTGCTCTAACTGGACCACCAGCTATTATCCCAGTCCCTTTAGATGCCGCTCTTAAAACAATTCTTCCAGCACCATCTTTTGCTCTAACATCATGATGAATTGTTCTACCTTCTCTAAGAGGAATATGAGTTAATTTTCTTCTAGCCATTTCATTTGCTTTTTTAATAGCATCTGGAACTTGTTTAGCTTTAGCATGTGCAATCCCTATTTTTCCAGCTTGATTGCCAACAACAACTAATGCGGAAAATCCAAATCTACGACCACCTTTTACAACTTTGGTAATTCTGTTAATGTGAACTAATTTTTCTAAAATATCGTCAGTTTTTTTATCTTTAAAATTATCCATAATTAAAAATCCATTCCATTTTCGCGTAGTGTTTCAGCAAATACTTTAACTCTTCCATGGTATCTATAAATACCTCTATCAAAAAAAATTTTGGTAATTTTTTTTTCCTGAGCCTTTTTTGCAAGATTAGCTGCAACTTTTTTTGATAACTCAGTTTTGCTAACCTTATCTCCACCTTTCATATCTTTATCAATTGATGAAGATGATAATAAAGTTATCTTTTTAACATCGTCAATTATTTGTGCAGAAATATTTTTAGAAGATCTTGAAATACATAATCTAAATCTATCTTTATGAGCAACTTTTTTAACTTTATTGCTAACTCTAAATCTTTTTCTAATACTAGTATTAAGTTTCATTATTTTTTCTTTCCTTCTTTTTTAAGAACATATTGTCCTTTTTCTCTAATCCCTTTACCTTTGTAAGGTTCTATTTTTCTGAATGTTTTAATTTTTGATGCAACAGATCCTACTAGTTGTTTGTCTGAACCTGTGATTTTAAGAGTAGTTTGTTTTTCAACAGCTATTTTAATGCCTTCTGGTATATCAAAATCAATATCATGACTATACCCTAGCTGTAGGTTTAATTGATTGCCTTTTATAGCTGCTCTGTAACCTACTCCAACAAGTTCTAACGTTTTTTCATAACCAGTGCTTGAACCTATAACAGCATTATTGATCAAACTTCTATTCATTCCCCACAATCTTTTTGAGTTTTGATTTATTTCTTTTGGTTTAATTGAAATTTCTTTACCTTCTTGGATATCTAAATTGAACATATCTAAATCAATATTTACTGATTTTTTTCCAAGTGGTCCTTCGATGTTTATCATATTGCCTGTTAAAGCTACCTTTACTTTTTCAGGAATAGAAATACTTATTTTACCAATTTTAGACATTAAAATACCTTACAAATTATTTCGCCACCAACACGTTGTTTTCTTGCATCAATATCAGTCATAACACCTTTTGGTGTTGAAACTATTGCGATCCCAAGTCCATTGTTTATTTTTGGCAATCCCTCAGCACTTGAAAAAATTCTTCTCCCAGGTTTTGATACTCTTTCAAAAGCGCTAATAACTGGGTTTCCAGAATGATACTTTAGTTCTAATGATAATGTTGGTTTTTTATCTACAGCATTAATCTTAAAATCTTTAATAAACCCTTCGTTTTTAAGTATATCAGCAATCTTTGATTTAAAATTTGAAGAGGGTAATTCTACTTTTTTATGATTTCTAGCTTGAGCATTTTTAACTCTTGCTATCATATCTCCAATTGGGTCACTTAAACTCATAATTATTCCTTTCTACCAGCTTGATTTAACCAAGCCCGGTATCTTTCCTTGTAATCCTAGTTGTCTTAATGCAATTCTTGAAATCTTTAATTTTCTATATACGCCATGAGGTCTGCCAGTTATTTCACATCTGTTCATAACTCTTGTTTTAGCTGAATTCCTCGGAAGTTGAGAAAGTTTTTGTTGTGCTTTAAATCTTTCTTCTAATGAAAGTTTTTTATTCATAACTATTTTTTTTAGACTTTGTCTTTTTTTAAATAATTTGTCAGAAAGTTTTATTCTGCTTTTATTTTTATTTATAGCGCTTAACTTAGCCATATTTAATTGTCTCCTTTTTTAATAAATGGAAAATTCATTTTTTCTAATAAAGCAAAACTGTGATCTTTATTTAATGCCTTAATTACTATTACAATATCTAGTCCTCTCACTTTATCAGCTCTATCAAAACTTACCTCTGGAAATATGATATGTTCTTTAATCCCAAAAGTGTAATTACCAAATTTATCGAAACCTTTTGAAGAAAGTCCTCTAAAATCTTTAATTCTTGGTAATGCAATATTTACAAGTCTATCTATAAACTCATACATTTTATTTTTTCTTAAAGTTACTTTTAAACCAGCGTTAGAACCTTTTCTTGTCTTAAAGTTTGCGACTGATTTTTTAAATTTTGTAATAACTGGTTTTTGTCCAGTTATTTTAGCCATATCTTCTTCACATGCTTTTAAAATTTTAGAGTCTGCTCCATCTAATCCAAGGCCCATGTTTAATACAATTTTTTCGATTTTAGGTGCCATATAGATATTCTTTAAACCAAGCGTTTCTTTTAAAGCTGGTTGAATTTCTTTACTAAATATTTCTTTTAATCTAGGTGTCATTATTTTTTAGCCTCAGTTTTTTTTACTGCTTTCTCGTCAATTAGTTTTAAATTTGATAAGTGAATAAAACTTTCTTTTGATACAATTCCACCTTTTTTTTCTTTTGTTGTCTTAACATGTTTTTTTACCATGTTTATTTCTTTGACTTTTGCTCTATGTTTTACTCTGTCAATTTCAATCACTTCACCTTCTTTTTTTTTATCTTTTCCAGTTAAAACTCTTACTTTTAAGCCCTTTTTTATCATTTTTATAAAACCTCCGGTGCTAATGAAATTATTTTCATTTGCCCTCTACTTCTCAGTTCTCTTGTTACAGGCCCAAAAATTCTTGTACCTACGGGTTCACCTTTGTCGTCAACGAGCACAGCTGCATTATTATCAAATTTTACTTTAGAACCATCGTTTCTATGGATACCTTTTTTTACTCTTACTACTACAGCTTTATGAACTGTTCCCTTTTTTACTTTACCTTTAGGTATAGCTTCTTTAACAGCTATAACTATAGTATCGCCAATACTTGCATATCTTCTTTTTGAGCCACCAAGAACTTTAATACACTCTATTCTTTTTGCGCCAGTATTATCAGCAACTTGTAATTCTGTTTGTACACCGATCATTATTTTGTATTCTCCATGACTTGAAATTTTTTATTTTTAGAGAAAGGCTTACTCTCTATAATTGATACTTTATCACCAGTTTTAAAAGTATTATTTTCATCATGAGCATTGTAATTTTTTCTCACTTTAATTACTTTTTTCAAAACTGGATGTGAATATTTTCTCTCTACCATTACAGTCACTGTTTTATTTGGTTTGTCACTAATGACTACACCTGTTAAAATTTTTTTAGGCATTAATCTTTCCTTTTAATATTGTTTTTAATCTTGCTATTGTTTTCTTTGTTTCACCAATTTTTGCTGGATTTGTTACTTGAGAATTCATTTTTTGAAATCTAAAATTGAATAAATCTTTTTTTAATTTATCAATATTTTTCACAACTTCATCCTTAGATAATTTTTTAATTTCTTGTTTTTTCATTACGCATACCTCTTAATTATTTTTGTTTTAATCGGCAGCTTAGCTGAAGCTTTATATAATGCTTCTTTAGATATCTGTTCAGAAACGCCATCAACTTCAAATAAAATTCTTCCTGGTTTAACTCTACATGCAAAAAATTCTGGATTTCCCTTACCTTTTCCCATTCTAACTTCTATGGGTTTTTTTGAAACTGGCACGTTTGGAAAAACTCTAGTCCAAACTCTACCTTGTCTCTTCATGTGTCTAGTTAATGCAACTCTAGCGGCTTCAATTTGTTTTCCTGTAATTCGCTCAGGCTGTAAGGCCTTAAGTGCATACGCACCATAATTAATAGAACTTGCACGAGTAGCTGTACCATGAATTCTACCTTTGTGAGCTTTTCTCCATCTAGTTCTTACTGGTTGAAGCATTATTCTTTACCTTCTTTTGGTGTTATTTTATTTGTTTCTTGACTAAATTCTCTTGCAAAAACCTCGCCTTTATAAATCCAAACTTTAATACCTATAATTCCATAAGTAGTTAGAGCTTCTGCTTCTGCATAATCAATATCTGCTCTTAGTGTATGTGAAGGTATACTACCATCTCTTAACCATTCAGTTCTAGCTATTTCATTTCCACCCAATCTTCCACTGACCGAAACTTTAATTCCTCTAGCACCTAATCTAATACATGATTGCATAGCTCTCTTCATCGCTCTTCTGTATGAAATTCTTTTTACAAGTTGTTGAGCTATATTTTCTGCAACTAAATATGCATTAGTTTCAGGTTTTTTAACTTCTTTAATGTTTAGTGCTACTTCATTAGTAGTAAATTTTGATAAGTTATTTTTAATTTTATCAATATCACTACCTTTCTTACCAATGACAAATCCTGGTCTTGATGTATAAATAGTTACATAACACTTATTAGAAGTTCTTTCGATCATAACTTTGGAAACACCTGAGTTAATTACATTTTTTTTGATGTATTCTCTTATTTTAAAGTCTTCTATTAGGTAATTACCAAAATCTTTTTTCTTTGCGTACCAGACAGAGTCCCAACCTCTATTAACACCTAATCTGAAACCTACTGGATTAACTTTTTGTCCCATGACTCTCCATTTGTTTAATTTCTGAAAGTATTATAGTTACAGTTGACCATGGCTTTAATATAGGAGCTGCTCTTCCTTTAGCTCTTGGTCTAAATCTTTTCATTACTATCTTTTTTCCACAATAAGCTTCTTTAACTACTAAGTTATCAATATCATACTGAAAGTTATTTTCAGCATTTGCTACAGCCGAACTTATTGTTTTTCTTATGTCTTTTGAAATCCTTTTAGCAGAAAACTGAAGGTCTCTAATTGCAACATCAACTTTTTTACCAACAATACTTTTTAAAATAGGATTAAGTTTTCTAACACTTGTTCTTATACTATTGTTAACAGACTTTACTGTATCAACTTTTTTTCTATTCTTTTTTTTAGTTTTGTTCATATTTATTTTTTCTCTGCAGGTTTGGCTTTTTTATCTGCTGGCGTATGACCATAAAAAGTTCTTGTAGGTGCAAATTCTCCCAATTTATGTCCGACCATGTCTTCCGAAATTGTAATTGGAATAAACTTTTTACCATTATAAATTTGAAAACTAACTCCTACAAAATCTGGAAGAATTGTTGATTTTCTAGACCAAG
>CACFMU010000008.1:0-24877 GCA_902567435.1 uncultured Pelagibacteraceae bacterium | reverse complement strand
CTAGTATGAGACAAAAGATAAATGACCCTCTGGGTGTGAGGGCCAAAAATCGTAAAAAAATTAGCCAGCGATAACAGCCAATAAAAGTAAAGCTACTATGTTAGTAATCTTAATCATTGGATTTACTGCAGGACCAGCTGTATCCTTGTATGGATCACCAACTGTATCCCCTGTCACAGCTGCTTTATGAGCCTCTGATCCTTTTCCACCGTGGTTACCATCTTCAATATATTTTTTAGCATTATCCCATGCTCCACCGCCAGCAGTCATTGAAACTGCAACAAAAAGACCAGTTATAATTACACCTAATAACATAGCACCTACAGCTGCAAGAGCTGCTACTTGTCCTCCAATTGATAAAATAATAAAATAAAGGACTACAGGTGAGAGCACTGGTAATAAAGATGGAATTATCATCTCTTTAATTGCTGCAACTGTTAATAAATCCACTAGCTTAGCATAGTCAGGTTTTTGTTTTCTTTTCATTATTCCTGGGAATTTTTTAAATTGTCTTCTTACTTCAACAACAACTGCTCCACCCGCTCTTCCAACAGCTTGCATTCCCATAGAACCAAATAAATACGGTAGCATGCCCCCTACTAATAATCCAACAACTACATATGGATTAGATAAATCGAATGTAACCACTATGCCTTCTAAATTTGAACCAGCAACATTAGAAAAATGTTTAATATCCTCTACATAAGCAGCAAATAACACTAATGCACCTAAGCCAGCAGATCCAATTGCATAACCTTTAGTCACAGCTTTAGTCGTATTTCCAACTGCATCTAATGCATCTGTTGTTTTTCTCACTTTCTTATCTAAGTTTGACATTTCTGCAATACCGCCAGCGTTATCTGTAACAGGACCATAAGCATCTAATGCAACAACCATACCGGCAAGAGCTAGCATAGTTGTAACAGCAATAGCTATTCCAAATAAACCAGCTATAGAATTTGTAACTAAAATACCTGCAACAATTATTAATGCAGGAACAGCTGTAGCTTCCATTGATACAGCCAAACCTTGAATAACATTAGTACCGTGACCTGTTGTTGATGATGCCGCAACAGATTTTACTGGTCTGTAATTTGTACCAGTATAATATTCTGTTATCCAAATTAACAATCCTGTTATTATTAAACCAATTACGCCACAATAATATAAATTTAAACCGTTAAAAGTTTTATCATTAACTGTGTATTCATTTGTAAAGCCAATAACATGATCTGTAACTGGATATAATATTGCTAATGAAGCAAGTGCAGAAACTATAAAACCTTTATATAAAGCATTCATCACATTTTTGTCATTGCCAAGTTTCACAAAAAAAGTTCCAACTATAGATGTTAAAATACAAGCTCCACCAATAGTCAGTGGATAAATCATCATATTAATATCACCATGAAAAAAAATTGAGGATAAAACCATTGTAGCAACAATTGTAACAGCATAGGTTTCGAATAAATCAGCAGCCATACCAGCACAATCACCAACGTTATCACCAACGTTATCTGCAATTACAGCAGGGTTTCTAGGGTCATCTTCTGGAATTCCAGCCTCAACTTTTCCAACTAAATCAGCACCAACATCTGCTCCTTTAGTAAAAATACCTCCACCTAATCTTGCAAAAATAGATATTAAAGAAGCACCAAATCCTAATGCAACCAAAGCATTAACAATCTCTCTTTCATCAATACCATTTTTTAATAGAAAATAATAATAAACAGCTATAGCTAATAATGCTAAACCAGCAACCAACATACCTGTAACAGCACCTGATTTAAAAGCTACAGATAAACCTTGAGCAAGCCCTTTTCTTGAAGCTTCAGCTGTTCTTACATTTGCTTCAACAGAGACTAACATTCCAACATATCCGGCAATTCCAGATAATGCTGCACCAATTAGATAACCAAGTCCAACTAATGGACTGAATGCTACACTCACAATTACTAAAACTACAACACCAACAATTGCAATTGTTTTATATTGTCTCGCTAGATATGCTTTTGCTCCAATTTGAATGGCTGATGCAATATCTTGCATCTTAGCATTACCCGCACTTTGATTTAAAATATTTTTTCCTGTAAAAAATCCATAAACAATAGATAAGAATCCTGCTGCGATAGTGTATAATAGTATAGTCTCGACTGTTGTGCTCATATAAACCTTAAGGTTGTTGGTTATTAATTTTTAAGCCCGGACAATACAAAAAAAGCTAAAAAAGACAATAATTAACTTTTAAAATTGATGGGCGTAACCTTTGTTTTTAATAAGTATTTGCTTGCCTTTTTGGTCAATTATTGAGGATTTTCTTAAGCCTGAGATAATTTTTCCAATTTTAGTAATCTTAACTTGAAGAAGTTTTGATTTATTTTCTATGATTCTAGCTTTATTGGGACTGGCAGTAAATAAGATCTGATAGTCATCGCCGTTGGATATAAGTTGAGATTTTTTAAATTTATGATCCTTAACTATCATAGTTAATATTTTAGAGATTGGAATTTTATACTCATTGATTTGGTAAGATAAATTTTGATTATTTATCATTTTTTCTAAATCAGCAATTAAACCATCAGATATGTCTATAGATGAATTTGCTAATTTTAGTAATTCTTTTGTAAAATCAATTTGAATATTTGGTTCATAATAATTTTTAATAAAATAATCATTAATTTTTTTATTAAATCTAATTTTTTTTTTTAAAATCTGAAGGCCAACATAACTATCACCTAAATTTCCAGTCACATATATATCATCATTTAATTTTGCTTTATTTCTATAAATAATATTTTTTGAGTAACCTATAGATGTAATTGAAAAACTTAATTTATTTGAATAAGTAGTGTCTCCTCCACACAAAAAGATACCATATTTTTTTTGTTCATTTCTTAATGATTTTGACATTAGAGACAAATTTTTTTTAGAAAAAGATCTTTTATTTCCGGATCCAGCAATAAAATAAAATTTAGGCTCAACACCTTTGCAAATTAAATCTGAAATTGATGATCTAATTATCTTTTTTATTACTAGATCAGGATATTTAAAATCCAAGAAATGATATCCCTCATTATATGTGTCTATGGATATTACTAGACCTTTTTTCTTATCAAAAAAAACATCGTCATTTAAATTAAGTGCAGATTTATTTTGTTTTACAACACTAGAAAAATATTTCTTAATTAATTGAAATTCATGCATTATTTGATCTTAATTTTTTACCAATATTATCTAATAAAGCATTAAGGTATTTTGTTTGAGAATCTTCTAAGAAAAAATTAGATGAGTTTAAATATTCTTTAATAATTATATTTATTGAAACATTCGGTTTATAAAGAAATTCATAAGTAGCTGCCTTTAAAATTGTTTGAAACACTTTATCTAGATTTTCAAACACAAATTCATTACCTAATTTAGTATCTAACTCAGAAAGAATTAAATCATTTCTTTCAATTGTTCCTAATACAATATCTTTAATAAATTTTTTGAATCTATGTTTAGGAAAATCTAAATCATTATCTTCATTATAAAATTTTCCATATAATTTTTGAATTATAATTACCCTAGGATTATTCTTTGGATTAAAGTGAGTTCTCATTTTTGAGATAAAATAGAAATTACAGCTTTTGCAGCTTCAGCACCTTTTTTCCTTCTTGCCTTTGCTTGTTTCATATTCAAGCAAGTAATAATTCCGTTACCAATAGGTTTTTTATTATTAATTGACAAATCCATTATTGCATTAGTTGAGGCTTGTGAAATAAAATCAAAATGAGGTGTTTCACCCTTAATAACACAACCCAAGGCTAAAAAAGCATCAAATTTATTTATTTTTTTTGAAATAGTTACTGGTATTTCAAATACCCCGGGGACTGTAATAATTTTAACAATGTTAGACTTTGGAATTAATTTCAAGGCACTATCAAGAAGTCCCTTTGAAATATCATCATAATAATTTGCAATAACTATCAAATATTTTTTTTTCATTAAATTAATTCCTGTTTAGTAATCTTTATACCATATCCATCTAAACCAATAACTTTTTTAGGTGACTTAGTAATTAAAGTCATATTTTTTATCTTTAAATCTTTAATTATTTGAGCTCCAATACCATAATTTCTAATTAATTTATCATTACCTTTTCTATAAAAATCTTTATTTTTATAATCTTTAAGTGTTTGAGTAACTGATTTTAAGTTTGTATCTTTTATGAAAACCAAAACACAATTATTAAATTTTTTAAAATAATTTAGAGTTTTATTAAATGAGTTTGGTAATTGTTGATTGATCAAATAGTTTTGAACTACATTAGAGGAAATAACTCTTACTCTTGGAGTAACTCCTTTTTTAATATTACCTTTAATTAGGGCAAAATGTTCTGAACCATCAAGTACATTTTCATAAATTCTGATTTTATATTTTTGATTTTTAACATCGATATAACTTTGTTTTTTTAATTTAATTAATTTTTCTTTCTTAAGTCTATAGGCTATTAAATCTTCAATTTTACCAATCTTAAGATTATGTTTTTTTGAAAAATTTATAAGATCTTGACCTTTGGCCATTGATCCATCTTCATTCATTATTTCACAAATTACAGCTGAATTATTTTTTTTTGCTAATCTTGATATGTCAACAGAGGCCTCTGTATGACCAGCTCTAACCAATACACCACCATCCTTTGAAATTATTGGAAACACATGTCCTGGTGAGACAATTTCATTTTTTTTTACATTTCTTTTAGATGCAATCTTAATTGTTTTAGCTCTATCTTTAGCTGAAATACCAGTGGTAATTCCTTTCTTTGCTTCAATTGATACAGTAAAGGCTGTTTTGTTTCGAGACTGATTAATTGGTGACATCAAGGATAAATTTAATTTCTTGGCTTGTACAGTATCAAGTGCCAAACATATCAATCCTCGACCATACTTTGCCATAAAATTTATATTTTTAGCATTAGCGTCTGATGTTGAGATAATAAGATCTCCTTCATTTTCTCTTTTTTCATCATCAACTAAAATAAACATCCCACCCTTTTTAGCTACTTGGATTATGCTTTCTATTGATGCAAAATTATCTTTTTTCATTAAAATAATTTTTAACGTATTTAGATAAGATATCTATCTCTATATTTACCAAATTTGTTTTCTTAAGTTTTGATAAATTTGTCTCTTTAAAGGTGTGAGGTATTACCCAAATTTCAAAACCTTTTTTAGAAACTTTTGAAATAGTAAGTGATATTCCATTTACACAAATAGAAGCTTTTTCAATTAAATGTTTTCTATCTTTTTTTGGCAGCTCAAAATGAAAAAGGTATGATTTATCTATCTTTTTAATACTTAAAACTTTACCAACTGTATCAATATGACCTTGGCATATATGGCCAGAAATTTTAGTCCCATATTTAAGCGGTAATTCTAAATTAATTTGATCTTTTGTTTTTAAATACTTAAATTTTGATCTTACTATAGTCTCTTTGGATAAATAAAATTCCATAATTTTAGCTTTATATGAAATCAAAGTAAGACATACTCCGTCACAAGCAACAGATAAACCAATATCTTTATTACTCAATTTAAAGTCGCTTTTAACAAAAATATTTAAACCCTTTGGCCTTTTTATAATTTTAGAAACAATTCCCTGATTATATATAATTCCATTAAACATTTTAATTTTTATACAAAGTTATTGTATCCTTTCCAAAATTAGATTGAATTTTCAACCTTTTTTTATAATTTTTTTTTAAAATTTTTAATCCACTGAATTCCTTAAATTCAAATGATTTTGATAAATTTTTAGAACCTTTAAATAAAAAAAACTGATTAAATATTTTATTACTCACAAAATTTTTAGTAAGCGCATCACCTCCTTCAACCAAGACGTTTCTGCATCCTAAAGTATAAAGTTTTTTAAGAATTATCGAAGGATTAAATCTTTTATTATTATCAATATTTGATTTTAATACTGTGATCTTATTTTTTTTAAACTCTAAAATTTTTGACTTAATAGCTTCATTGTAGAAAAAAATAGTATTGTCTTTATTCGCTGTTTTGAATAAAAAGCTATTAGTATTTGTTTTTAATTTATTATCCAAAATAATTCTCTTTGGAGAAAATTTTTCAAGACCTTTTAATCTGCAATTTAATTTTGGGTTGTCTTTATTTAAGGTTCTATAAGAAATTAATATAGAGTCATTTTTATATCTTAAAAAGTGAGTGAATTTATCAGATTTTATATTGGTAATTTTTTTATTTTTTTTACTAAAAATTAAATTATTTTTTGAAATTGCAATTTTACCACTAACATATGGTAATTTTTTTTGCCTGTTAAAAAAATATGGAGTATAAAATTGTTTAATTTTTTCTTTTAATAAACCTGTTCGAACTTTAATTTTTTTCGATTTTAATATTTTATATGTTTTGCCTTTAACTCTCTGGTCAATATCAATAATTGAATAAATAACCTCTTTTAACTTTGATTTTATTATTGAACTTGTGCAAGGGGGTGTAACACCATGATGAGAGCATGGTTCTAATGTTACATACATTGTTGCATCATTTAGATTTTCAGTACTGCTTTTAATTGCATTAACTTCAGCATGAGGTCTACCATTGTAAGATGTTTGTCCAACTGAAATTATTTTGTCGTATTTAACAATAATACAGCCAACAGATGGATTGATTCCAGTTAATCCTTCTCTAGATCTTGCCAAATCTAAAGCAAGATCCATATAAAATTTATCTTTAATTGAAAATTTAACTTTTTTTGTAGACATCAAGTTTGTCCACGAATTGAACGAAATCTTTTTCTTCTCTAAAGTTTCTATAAACTGATGCAAAACGAACATATGCAACTGGATCTAATTCTTTTAGTCCTTCCATGACCATAGTCCCTATTGTATTTGTAGAAATTTCACTTTGCCCTAATTCCTCTAATGCACGTGAAATTTTACTAATAAATTTTTCAGCAGTTTCAGTGTCTATTGGTCTTTTCTTGAGCGCTATATAAACTGATTTAGATAGTTTATCTCTATCAAAAGATGATTTTCTTCCATTTTTTTTAACAACCATCAATTCTCTAATCTGAATTCTTTCAAATGTGGTGAATCTTTCACCACATACACACAATCTCCTTCTTCTTATAGCTGTTCCATCTTCTGTTGGTCTAGAGTCTACAACTGATGTGTCTCCTTTTTTTTTACAAGGACATATCATTTTTATAAATTTTTATATATTGGGAACGACGAAGTTAAAGATATAACTTCATTTCTCACTTCATCTTCAATTTTACTATTATCTGTTGGGTTTTCAGATAAACCCTTTAACGTTTTGGTAATTAACTCTCCAACTGTTTTAAACTCATTTAAACCAAAACCTCTTGTTGTAGCTGCTTGTGTGCCTAATCTAATACCAGAGGTTATCATAGGTTTCTCTGTATCAAATGGAATACCATTTTTATTACAAGTTATATTAGCTCTTGATAAACTCTCAGCAGCTAAATTTCCTTTAACATTGTAAGGTCTTAAATCAACAAGCATTAAGTGAGTATCAGTTCCATCTGAATAAATTTTAAAGCCATTATTTTTTAATGTTTCAGCTAACATTTTAGCATTAGCAAGTACTGATTGGATATAATCTTTAAATTCAGGTTGAAGAGCCTCTAAAAATCCAGCAGCCTTAGCTGCTATAATATGCATTAAAGGTCCACCTTGATATCCAGGAAACACTGCAGTGTTAAATTTTTTTGCTAAGTCTTCATGATTTGTCAAAATTATACCACCTCTAGCACTTCTAAATACTTTGTGAGTTGTAGATGTAACAACATGAGCATGATCACAAGGATTTGGATAACCTTTTCCAGCAACCAAACCAGAAAAATGAGCCATATCAACCATTAAGTAAGCACCAACTTTATCTGCAATTTCTCTAAATCTTTTAAAATCAATTACTCTTGAATAAGCGCTACCCCCGGCTATAATTAACTTTGGTTTATGTTCTAATGCAAGTTTTTCCACATTATCATAGTCTATAAGTTCAGACTCTTTATCTACATCATATCCTATTGCATTAAACCATTTACCTGACATTGAAATTTTTAGTCCATGAGTAATATGTCCGCCTGAATTTAAACTCATTCCCATAAAAGTATCTCCAGGATTTAATAAAGCTAAAAATACAGCACCATTAGCTTGAGCTCCAGAATGAGGTTGGGCATTTGCAAATTTACAATTAAATAATTTTTTTAATCTCTCTATTGCTAAGTCTTCAGCAACGTCAACATGCTCACATCCATTATAATATCTTTTTCCTGGATAACCCTCAGCATATTTATTTGTTAGAACTGAACCTTGCGCCTCTAATACCGCTTGTGAAACTATGTTTTCTGAAGCTATTAACTCAATATGTTGTTGTTGTCGTAACAATTCATCTTGTATAGCCTTATGTAATTCTGGATCTTTTTTTGATAAACTATCTTCAAAAAAACTTTTATAGTTATCATTTAAGTAATTTTTTTCACTAGACATATTTAAATTTTCCTTATTCTTTTAGAGTGTCTGCCACCTTCAAATTTAGTTTTTAAAAAAATACCAATAAAATTCAAGGCATTTTTTTTTGATATTAATCTCGAACCCAATGTAATGATGTTTGCATCATTATGCAATCTTGATAATTTAGTTGATTTTAAATTAAAACATTGAGCAGCACGTATATTTTTATGTTTATTTGCTGTAATGTTCATACCAGTTCCTGACCCACAAATTAAAATTCCAACATTGTTTTTGTTAACTTTTACTTTTTTTGCGACATTATGTGCATATATAGGATAATCTACGCTTTTATCATTTTTTGGTCCTAAATCTTGAAAAGCTAATTTTCTTTTTAAAAGATATTGTTTAATTTTTTCTTTTAAATTAAATCCAGCGTGATCAGATGCAATAAATATTTTTCTCAAATCAATTAAATTTATAATTCAATACACATGCTACTAAGTGAATTCTATCTTCTTCACCACCATTAAACGCATTATGATATTTAGTGTTATTAGTAATCCAAACTGAACCATCGGCAGGCATATGCATTGAAACATGGTCAATGACCATTTGACATCCAGGATTTGTAATTATTGGAATATGTAATCTGGGTTCTGGGTCTCTATGCCAACTTAATGTTGATCTTGGTTCTTTTAATAAAATTCTAACTCTGCCTAATTTATATTTTGAAGAAAGAACATCAAAGACTTCTTTAAAATAAGTATTTTTATAATCTTCAATAAATTCAGAGTAAGCTGCTTCATCTACAGTTTCATCTCTAAGTACTTCTTTTCCAGTTGAATCTGGCTTAGTCCAAAAAACTCCTCTTGCTTTATGTCCTTTAATTGAATCTGGTTCTCCTGGAATTTGAGTTAGAGATATTGCTCCAAAGTTACTTATACCCTCTAGACCATCAAAATTTTTAATTTTTACTATTTCTTTGTAGGCTTTTTGTAACTCATTAATATCAAATTTAATATCTTGTTTTTGAAAATCATGAAAATTTAGCGTCATTATGTTTAATTTTTTTAACCCTTAATAATTGTTTAATACCTTTTTTGAATAATATTTGTATATTACATTTGTCGCAATTTAAAAGAAAATTAAAACATGATTACTGGAAAATATCCTAACTTAAGATTAAGAAGAACTAGAAAACAATCATGGTCTAGAAGACTAATTCAAGAAAATACACTTACTGCAAATGACTTTATTTTGCCTATCTTTTTAATTGATGGATCCAATAAAAAAGAATCAATATCTACAATGCCTGGCGTATATAGATATACAATCAATAGATTGTCTCAAATCATAGATAAGGCATTAAAAATAGGTATTCCAATGGTTGCCCTTTTTCCAAAAACTAAAAATAGTTTAAAAAATGAAATTGGATCAGAGTCTTTAAATGAAAATAATTTAGTTTGCAAAGCAATCATAGAAATTAAAAAGAAGTATAAAAATCAAATAGGGATAATGTGTGATGTCGCTCTAGATCCATATACATCACACGGACATGATGGATTAATTAAATCTAATCAAATTGTAAACGATGAAACGATAAAAGTTTTAGTTAATCAATCATTATTACAAGCAGAGATGGGATGTGATGTATTGGCCCCTTCTGATATGATGGATGGCAGAATTGGGAAAATTAGAAAATCTTTGGATAAATCAAATTATCAAGATGTTCAAATTTTATCTTACGCAGCAAAATATGCTTCAAGTTTTTACGGACCATTCAGAGATGCCGTAGGTTCATCAGGATCGTTAAAAGGTAATAAAAAAACTTATCAAATGGATTTTAAAAATAGTGATGAGGCTTTAAGGGAGGTAGCGCTTGATATTAAGGAAGGTGCAGACATGGTCATGGTAAAACCAGGTATGCCTTATTTAGATATTATTAAATCTGTAAAAGAAAAATTTAAAATACCTGTATTTGCGTATCAAGTTTCAGGAGAATATAGTTTAATTGCTAATGCGATACAGAAAAAATTAGTTAATAAAGACATTATATATGAGAGTTTAGTCGGATTTAAAAGAGCTGGGGCAAATGCTATTGTTAGTTATTATGCAGATAAAATTGATAAAATAATAAAATAATTATTTAAAAGAATTTAAAAATAATAATCTGCTATTTGGGTAATTTAAATTATTTGGTTTTAAAACGGTTTTGTCAAGATAATCTCCAACTAATTTTAAACCACTTAATAAAATTTTAACATCACTAACTTCAATATCTTTTTCAATTAAAAAAATTTGGAACATATTTTTTTTCAGTTGAAGAACTTGCATAATATACTGTATCATTTTTAATTATATCTTTTTCTACTAGGTTTTCTAATTCAAGATCGTATCCTAAGAGTTTAAGTAATTCTAATTCCCAAAATATATATTTTTTAAGCCAGTCATTATCTTTTAAAATAATAAAAAAATTCTCAATTGTTTTATAAATCTTTAAATTAGCTTGAGATTCTGCTGTTAAAATTTTAATTAAATTAACTGCTGAAGTAATACATGAGAGCTTTTGTTTGTGATCAAAGTATAGCGGGCTATAAGCTTGTAATATTTCAACTTTGAAATACCCAATCTTATTTTCATTTTTAGAATTATAATTTACATGTAATTTATTACCTATTTGAAGATAGTTTTTAATCTTTTTAGAAGTTCCTCCAAATATTATACCTGCTATTTTACCATGATCTTTTGTATATATTTCAACAATTAAAGAATTTTCACTATATCTATGCTTGTTTAATAAAAAACCTTCATCAATCCAATTCATCATTCAATCAATTAATATTTTTTAAACATTCAATTGCAGCATTTTGTTCAGCATCTTTTTTTGATTTCCCAAGAGAAATAAAATATTTAGTATTAGGTAATTTTACACCAACTTTGAACAATGGTTTGTGGCGAGGACCTGTATTTGAAATTAGTTTATAAATTGGAAGTTTTTTAAAATTTTTTAACGCTAATTCTTGCAGTTTAGTCTTAGCATCAATTTGGGTTACTACGCTTTTCTTAATATGATTTTTCCATAAATTTAATATTATTTTTTCAGTAATGTTTAATCCTTTATCAAGATATAACGCTCCAATTAAAGCCTCACAACAATCAGAAATAATTTTGTCTTCAATTTTTATTTTTTTATTATTGGGATTAAAAGTTAATATGTATTTTTCTAAATTTATATTTTTAGCTATTTCTAAGCAAGTTCTCTTATTTACTAGAGAAGCAAATTTTTTATCTAATATACCTTCTTTTTCATCAGGATAAATTTCTAAAAGTTTTTTTGCTATAACTAATCCAAGAACACGATCACCTAAAAATTCAATTTTTTCGTTATTTTTAAGCGAATTATAACTTTTATGAGTAAGTGATTGAATTAATAAATTTATATTTTTAAACTTGATATTAATTTTTTTTTCTAAACTTTGATAATTTTTTTTCATTAATTAATCTTATTAAAAGTTCTATTAAATCTTATAGATTTATGCCATTTCCAGAATGCAAACATGCTCCCGATTTTTTTATCAGAAGAAAAAAAAATAAATTGCGCCTTACCAACTAAATTATTTTTATGAACATAGCCAACGCTTGTTAAATATCTACTATCTTTTGAACAATCTCTGTTATCTCCTAGAAAAAAATAATGATCTTTTGGCACAGTAAATACATCTGAATTTTGATAAGTATAGTTTTTTAAATAAACCGTGTGAAACTTTTTACCATTTGGTAATTTTTCCTCAAATTTGTAAACATCGATTGATCTGCTGCCACAATAAATTTTAGTCTTATTTAAAATTTTTGATTTTAAAATTTCACTGTTATTTAAGTATAAATTTGCATCTATAAATTGAATTTTATCACCAGGAAGTCCAATTAATCTTTTAATATAATCAGTTCTATTATCAGCTGGTGTTTTAAAGACAATTACATCTCCTCTTTCAGGTGAGCTAAAAATTATTCTATTCTTAAATAATGGTGGGCTAAATGGAAATGAATGTTTACTATAACCGTAGGAATATTTGGTTACAAAGAGTCTATCCCCTACAAGCAATGTTGGTTCCATTGAAGATGATGGAATATAGAAAGGTTGAACTAACAAAGATCTGATTATAACTGCTATTATTAAAGCGTAAAAAAGAGTCTTAATATTTTCTGAAAAAAAATTTTTATCTAATTTCATATTGATTGAATTATAGTAAATGCAGTTGAATAATCTTTTTCGTCTGAAATTGTTAGAAAACAGTTATATTTCTTAATATTGAAATTTTTTTGAATGATTTTTGAAATTTTTTTTGATTTCAAATAGTAAGGTTTTCCCTTTTTATCATTAACAATTTCAATATCTTTAAAGTTGAGATTGCCTCTAAAACCCGTGCCTAAAGCTTTTGCAAAGGCCTCTTTGGCAGCAAATCTTTTAGAAAAAAAACCAACTTTATTTTTGGATAAAGATGATTGAGCTAATTCTTTAGTACTATAAATCCTTTTTTTAAACTTTAAATTTTTTAATGAATTTTTAATTCTTTTATTTTCTATAATATCAACACCGATTCCTACAATTCTCATAAATTAATTTTTTAATATTTTCTTAAATTTTTTAATAACTTTAGACAGACCATAAAAAATAGACTCGCCGATAATGAAATGACCGATATTGAATTCTTGAATTTCGTTAATCTTATTAAGTATTTTTGTCGTTTTGTAATCAAGTCCATGGCCAGCATGAACTTCTATATTTAGTTTATTTGCTAAAATTGAACTTTTTTTTATTCTACTAAATTCGGTATTATATTTCTTTTTTAATTTAACTAAGTTTGAAATTCTTCCAGTATGTATTTCAACACAGTCTACATTTAATTCTTTTGAAAGTTTAATATCTTTGATTGTTGGATTTATAAATAAACTTGTACGAATTTTAACTTTTTTGAATCTTTGAATTATTGTTTTTAATTTTTTTTTATTCTTGGTTAAATTCAATCCTCCTTCAGTAGTTATTTCTTTTCTATTTTCAGGAACAATACAAATATAGTTAGGTTTAATTCTAAGTGCATTTTTAACAATTTCATCATTCATTGATATTTCAAGATTAACAAAAATATTTTTTAATTTACAAATTTTTTTTGCATCAGTATCATTAATATGTCTTCTGTCTTCTCTTAAATGAATAGTTACTGAGTCAGCACCCATTTTAACAACTTGAGAGGCAGCAAAAAATGGGTCTGGGTGTTGTTCACCTCTTGCATTTCTTACTGTTGCTATATGATCTATGTTTACACCTAATCTTTTCATTTAATAAATCTACTCCCCGGTGTTGAAATAGGAATTGATTTAAGATTATTTGGTAATTGTTTTTTGTTAAAAGTTGGAACGTCAATCTTCAAATGCGATATAATTTCAGTTTTTATTTTTAATGATTTTTTTGTTGATCTATCAATTATAGAGGCAAAACCGATAAGTTTAGCATTAGCTTTTTTTATTAATTTAACACACTCTAAACTAGATTTACCTGTGGTTATTACATCTTCAATAATTAAAACTCTTGAACCTTTTCTTATATTAAAACCTCTTCTTAGAATAAACTTCCCATTTACTCTTTCACAAAAAATTGTTTCTTTTTTTAAAAGTTTTCCTATTTCATAACCAATTATAACTCCGCCCATGGCTGGAGCTAATATTAGATCAATTTTTCTATATTTTTTTTTTATTTTGTTGGCTAATGATTTACATATTTTTTGTGCTAAATTTGGGTGACTTAAAAGTTTTGCACATTGAATATATTTCGAAGAATGTAGACCTGAAGATAATACAAAATGGCCCTCTAATAAAGCATCAGTCTTTTTTAAAATATTTAAGGATTTTTTGAGTGAAAGCATTTCTTTTATCTTCGTGTCTAATTATCTTAAATTTTATACCCTTTTGTTTAAGCTCTGCAATAAAATTAGTAAAATTTTTAAGATTAGTAATTATCAATTTAAATTTAAAATTAATATATTTTGGATTTTTACCCACCATCTCAACATTAGATATGTTAAGTTTATGGCTTCCTATAAGTGAGCTAATATCACCTAATTGACCAGGTTGATCTGGTAGTGAAATCCAGAGTGTTGTGTTGTATTTTTTTATTCTTTCTTCCTTTTGCTCACCCTTATCATGCCAGTATCTTCTTATAGCTGATCTAGCCTTACCTGTCTTTGTTGTAGGTATCCAGTGTAATGACGGTGACTGATTTTTAGAGGTAATTATATTAACCCTATCACCATTTCTCAAAATATCTTGTAGTTCTGATTTATTTCCATTTATTTCACATCCAATTGCAGTGTTGCCAATTTTAGTGTGAACAGCATACGCAAAGTCTATTGGTGTTGCGTCCTTTGGTAATTTAATTACAGAGCCTTTAGGTGTAAAACAAAATACATTTTCCTGAAACATTTGAAGTTTAGTGTATTCATATGAATGCTCAGGATTTTCATTTTTTTCAATAATTTCTACTAAATCTTTTAACCAATCATATTCTTTCCAGCTTAATGAATTAAATTTTTCAGATGATTTATATTGCCAATGGGATGCAACTCCTCTTTCAGCGAATTCATGCATCTCATTTGTTCTTATTTGAATTTCAATCGGTTTTTTATTAGAACCTATTACTGCTGTATGTATAGATTTATATCCATTAATTTTTGGTGAAGAGATATAATCTTTAAACTTCCCAGGTATACAATTCCATTTTTTATGAAATATACCTAATGTCTTGTAGCAATCATCTATATTCTTTAAAATTATACGAAAACCGATGATGTCAGTAACTTGTTCTAAAGATACTCTTTTTTTCTGAACCTTTCTCCAAATTGAAAAAGGCGTTTTTTCTCTTCCGTAAATTTCAGCATTGATATGATTGTCATTTAAAATTTCACTTAATTCAAATGAAAGTTCTTCAAAAATATCTTTTTTATCTAATTTGATTTCATCAAGTCTTATCTTGATTAATTTTCTTGCATCGTTATTTAAAATCTCAAAAGACAAATCTTCTAATTCATCTCGAATTCTGTGCATTCCCATTCTGTCAGCCAATGGAGCATAAATTTCCATAGTTTCTTGTGCTATTCTTTTTCTTTTGTCCTCTTTAGGTATTGCTTTAATCGTTCTCATATTGTGAAGTCGATCTGCAATTTTAACTAATAAAACTCTTATATCTTTTGATGTAGCTAAAATTAATTTTCTGAAGTTTTCTACTTTTGAGTTAGCATTAGCTGTATTTTCAAATACTGATATCTTCGTAACTCCGTCTACTAATTCAGCAACTTCATCACCAAATTCAGTTTTAATTGTATCATAGGTAGCAAAAGTATCTTCTATGGTGTCATGTAATAACCCTGTTGTGATAGTTGCGCTATCTAATTTTAAATCTGTAAGAATGTTTGCGACCTCAATTGGATGAACTGAGTAAGGATCACCAGATGCTCTTTTTTGATTTTGATGAGCTTTTACGGCAAAATTATAAGCTTTATCTAGTCTCTCAGGATTTAAAAATTTATTATATCCTTTAACTTTATTTATTAATTCATTTGAATTGAGCATATTTAATTATAACATTAATTCAAATTTGTTTAATAGACCTAATGTCTTTATTTGGTAAGGAAAAAATCAATTTCTTGATATTAGTCTTCCTAATTGGGTGACTCCAATTCTTTTCGATCTCAAATAATGGAATAAGTACAAAGTTTCTTAGATGCATCATTTTATGTGGAAGGATTAAACCATTTCTTCTGATTTTTCCGTCAAAATCAATTATATCAATATCACATTCACGTGGAGAATTTTTTGGAGTTTTTTTTCTTCCTAACTTAGACTCAATTGATTTACAAAGGCTTAATAATATTTCTGGATCGTGAGCACATTTAGCTTTAACAACAATGTTTATAAAATCAGGATTTTTTGGATTTGGCCATGAAGGAGTATTATAATAACTTGATACTGAAATTAAATTTATATTGTTTTCAATTAAAAGAGATTTAGCTTTTTCAATATTGTCTTTTTTATTACCTAGATTAGAGCCTATTCCTAAATAAGTTATTCTAGCTTGTTTTCCTGATGTATCTAGCTTTGTCACGGTTCCAATCTCTATTTTTTTTTGTTGCTCTTTTATCAAATTGTTTTTTTCCTTTTGCAACTGCCAACTCAATTTTAACTTTACCTTTTTTAAGATACATTTTTGTTGGAACTATCGTAAAACCATCTCTTTGCATTTTGCCAATTAATTTGTTGATTTCTTTTTTATTAAGCAAAAGTTTTCTCTCATCTGTTGGATTGTGACTCGAATAACTTGCCTGTTTATATTGAGCTATATGAGCATTAATTAAAATCAATTCTCCATTTTTTTCAACAGCATAAGACTCAGCTATATTAACTTTACCGTCTCTGATTGATTTAATCTCCGAACCCTTTAAAACTATTCCTGCCTCTAAAAGATCTTCAAAGAAATAGTTAAAACTAGCTTTTCTATTTAAACAGATTATTTTTAAACCAGAGTTGGTCTTTTTGTTCATTAAATCAATTTTGCAGACTGCAGTGTTTCTCTAACAATTTTTTGAGTGTTATCAGTTACCTTGACCAGTGGCAGTCTAACTTCATCATCACATAAATTCATCAATTTAGCTGCAAATTTTACAGGGCTTGGATTGCTCTCTACAAACATTGCATCATGAACAGGCTGTAAAATATTATCTAATTTTTTAGCTCCTATTATATCATTTTCATTTTGCGAAACTGAAAATTTTTGAAAATCTGAACAAAGTTTTGGAGCAATATTTGCAGTTACACTAATTGCACCTACTCCCCCTCTTTTGTTAAACTCAAAAGCATTTTCATCATTTCCAGTCATTTGAATAAACTCTTTACCCATCTTTGATAATTGTTGATCTACTCTATCTAAATTTCCAGTTGCATCCTTTACGCCAACAATGTTCTTTAATTCAAATAGTCTAGCCATTGTATCAACAGACATATCAATTACAGATCTACTTGGTATATTATAAATGATTATTGGTATTCCACATTTATCATTTATGGCTTTATAATGTTGATATAAACCTTCCTGTGTTGGCTTATTATAATAAGGCGTTACAATTAGTGCTCCATCTGCGCCAGCTTTCTCAGCGTGTGAAGTAAGAGAAATTGCTTCTTCTGTTGAATTAGAACCTGTTCCAGCTATTACAGGTATTTTACCCTTGCTTTCTCTGATACATAAATCAATAACTCTTTGATGTTCGTCATGACTAAGTGTTGGAGACTCCCCTGTTGTTCCGGCAGGTACCAATCCACTAGTTCCATTATCCATATGAAAATGGATTAATTTTATATAAGCTTCCTCATCAAGACCATTATTTTTAAATGGAGTAATTAAAGCAACATTTGATCCTTTGAACATAAATACTTATAACATAGTTTATAGATTCATATACTAAAAGATTATGCTTAAAAAATTATTATTTATCAGTTTGGTAATATCCATCATAGTAAATATTAATAATCTTTCAGCTGAAACAACGATACTAGTTCCTTTAAAAAAGCCATCGTTAACTGATGAAGAAATAGTAAAAAAATTAACACAAAATATTCTTTTACCAATTAAAAAACCAAAAAAAATTAAAGAAATCAAAATCGTTGAAAAAAAAATTACAAAAACAGTTAAAGATACAAAAGATAAAAAACTATCATTCAAAATTCCTAAAAAGAAACCTTCAATACCTGGTGTCACTACATCTCGTAGTGTCAAAATTTCAAAATATTACAGCAAAAAAGATTTCAATATTGCAAGAAAAGCAATATCTGAAATGCAAAAAAGTAGATGGACTTCTTCATTAAAAATTGCAAAAAAAGCGAAAGATAAATCTATATATAATTTTATTAAGTGGAGATACCTTCTAACAACAGGAAATCAGGCGTCTTTTTATGATTATAAGGTTTTTATAGATCATAATAATCAATATCCAAGAATAGATAGATTAAGATATTTAGCAGAGCACAAATTATCAACATCAAAAGTATCTCCAAAAAAAATTATCAAATGGTTTACTGGTAAAGATCCGCTAAGTGGATATGGACAAATGATATTAGGAGAAAGTTTCATATTAACAGGTGAAAAAACAAAAGGAATAAATCTAATTAAAAAAGGATGGATAACAGCAAAAATATCAAAAAATGAATTAAAATTTTTTAGAAAAAAATTTAAAAAATATCTCAATGCAGATGATTATATCAAAAGAGCAGATTATTTAGCTTGGAATAATAAATATTGGGATCTAAGAAGATTAACTAGATATTTACCTAAAGATTATGAACTTTTGTATACCGCGAGGCACATCTTAATGAGCAAAGGTTACGGGGTTGATCAAGCAATTAAAAACGTTCCAGAAAAATTAAAAAATGATGCTGGCTTAAATTATGATCGCTTAAAATGGAGAAGAAAAAAAGGGCGTGTTGACTCCTCTGTTGAAATTTTAATGAAAATTAAAAATGATAAAGATTATTTAGTGATGCCAGAAAAATGGTGGAAAGAGCGTGAAATAATTTCTAGAAAATTAATTTATAAAAAAAAATATGAAATAGCTTACAAAATAACTAGTGAGCACGGTATGACTGCGGGTGCTGAATTTGCTGAAGCTGAATGGATGAGTGGATGGATAGCTTTAAGTTTTTTAAAAGATCCTTTAATAGCAAAAGATCATTTTCATAATTTTTATAAAAATGTCAGTTACCCAATTAGTACATCAAGAGGCGCTTTTTGGCTTGGAAGAACTTATGAAAAACTTGGCAATAAAGAAAAATCACTTAAATGGTATCAAGAAGCATCAAGATATCTTACCACATATTATGGTCAATTAGCTTTTTTAAAGTTAGATCCTAATGGTAAATTTACTCTTAGCGATGATATAGAGGTTGATAATAAATATAGATATATTTTTTATAACAAAGAATTAGTGAAGATAATTTATCTTCTAGATGAACTTAAAAAAGATAAATATACAAAATATATTTTAAGACATCTTGCAAATGATAACATTAAGAGGGGAAGTGAAATACTTGCTGCTGAATTAGCTACTAGTATTGAAAGATATGATTTTGCAATTCAAGTTTCTAAAATAGCCTCATATCAAAAAAGATTTCATAATCAATATAACTATCCAATTATAAGTACGCCTAAAACTATTAATGGAAGAAAAATTCCTGAAAGTGCTTTTATATTATCAATTATCAGACAAGAAAGTGAATTTGATTTAAGTGCAAACAGCCATGCTGGTGCAAAAGGATTAATGCAATTAATGCCTTACACTGCAAAACTTGTTTCAAAGCAAGCCAAACTTCCATATTCAAAATCTAGATTAACTACAGATCCAGAATATAATATTAATTTGGGGTCTCATTATATTGCGGGATTAATACTTCAGTATGATGGAGCGTACCCATTTGCAACAGCTGCTTACAACGCTGGTCCTAATAGAGTTAAATATTGGAAAAAAATTAATAAAGATCCACAAAAAAAACAGGTTGATTACGTTGATTGGGTTGAGTTAATTAAATTTAGAGAAACTCGAAACTATGTGCAGCGTGTAATGGAAAACTATAACGTCTATAGGTATATATTAGAAAAAAAACCTATAATTATGAAAGACTTCTTTAAAGATCAGCCTCTATATTAATGGCGGAAGAGGAGGGATTCGAACCCTCGGTACAAGTTTCCTCGCACGGTCATTTAGCAAACGACTGGTTTCAGCCTCTCACCCACTCTTCCACTGCGACATTGATATAACTGATTGTATTGAATATTCAATATTTATAAAGTAATTATTGCGAATAATGAAAAACAAATACTCGATATTTTCGCTAATTAAAAATGCTTTTAGCTATCATGAAAATTGGCAAAAAGCATGGAAAGACCCACAACCTAAAAAAGAATATGATGCTGTAATTGTTGGTGGTGGTGGTCATGGATTAGCAACTGCTTACTATTTAGCAAAGAAACACAATATGAAAAATATTGCTGTTGTTGAAAAAGGTTGGATTGGTGGTGGAAACACTGGTCGTAACACAACAATCATAAGATCAAATTATTTATGGGATGCGAGCGCTGGTCTTTATGATCATGCTTTAAAAATATGGGAAGGTCTATCACAAGAATTAAATTACAATGTTATGTTTAGTCAAAGAGGTGTAATGAACCTTGCTCATAATTTACAAGATGTAAGAGATTTAAAAAGAAGAACACATGCTAATAGATTAAATGGAATTGATGCAGTTTATTTAAATACTGAAGAAGTTAAAAAATTTTGCCCAATTATTAATACTTCACCTGATATAAGATATCCTGTCTTAGGTGGAACACTTCAAAGAAGAGCTGGTACTGCAAGGCATGATGCTGTTGCTTGGGGTTACGCCAGAGGTGCTGATGAGATGGGTGTTGATATTATTCAAAATTGTGAAGTAAAAGGAATTAAAAGAAATGGTGATAGTGTTGAAGGCATTGAAACAACAAAAGGATTTATCAAAACTAACAAAGTTGGTGTTGTTGCAGCAGGTCATTCAAGTGTTATAGCTAATATGGCAGGTTTAAGATTACCGCTAGAAAGTAAACCGTTACAAGCTTTAGTTTCTGAACCAGTAAAACCAATCATTGATACTGTTGTAATGTCAAATGCTGTTCATGCTTATGTTAGTCAATCTGATAAAGGTGAGCTTGTCATAGGTGCAGGAACTGATGATTATGTTTCTTATTCTCAAAAAGGAAGTCATCAAATAGTGGAAGGTACACTTAATGCTATATTGGAGCTCTATCCAATTTTTAGCAGAATGAGAATGTTAAGACAATGGGGAGGTATAGTTGATATTTGCCCAGACGCTAGTCCAATATTAAGTAAAACTTCAATTAAAGGTTTATATTTTAATTGTGGTTGGGGTACCGGTGGATTTAAAGCAACTCCAGGATCAGGAGATTTATTTGCTCACACAATTGCAAATGATGAACCACATAAACTTAATGCTGCATTTAATTTAAATAGATTTGTTAGTGGTGATCTTGTTGATGAACATGGGGCCGCAGCAGTCGCACATTAATGTTTGTAATTAATTGCCCTTATTGTGGAGAACGAGATCAGCAAGAATTCAAGGCTGGTGGTGAAGCACACATAGAAAGACCAAAACAACCTACAGAATTAAGTGATGATGAATGGGCAGAGTATTTATTTATGAGAAAAAATATTAAAGGTGTTCAGTTTGAAAGATGGAACCATGCACATGGATGTAGAAAGTGGTTCAATATGGTCAGAGACACTTCTAATGATGAAATCAAATTAGTTTATAAAATGGGTGAAAAACCACCGCTAGAATAATATGTCAGCAAATTTAAGAGTTAAATCTAGCGAATATATAGATGAAACACATAGAGTTTCGTTTAAGTTTAATGGTAAAACATATTATGGGTTTAAAGGTGATACATTAGCATCCGCCCTACTCGCTAATGATGTTCATTTAGTAGGAAGAAGTTTTAAATATCATAGACCAAGAGGAATTATGACGGCTGGTTCAGAAGAACCAAATGCAATTGTTCAAGTTAATGATAACACAAATCGGACAGAACCTAACGTTAGAGCTACAGAAGTTGAAATTTATGAAGGTTTGGAAGCATCAAGCCAAAATTGTTGGCCAAATGTAAGTTTTGATATTGGTGGAATAAATAATCTCATTTCGCCATTTTTACCCGCTGGTTTTTATTATAAAACTTTTATGTGGCCAGCCAGTTTCTGGGAAAAATATGAATTTTTTATTAGACATTCAGCAGGTTTAGGTAAATCACCAACAGAAAAAGATCCAGATATTTATGATCATAGAAATATTCATTGTGATGTTCTGGTTGTTGGAGCAGGTATATCAGGAATATTAGCTGCCAAAAATGCTGCTAAAAATAATCTTAAAACCTTATTGATTGATGAAAAAAGTGAACTAGGTGGAGCTACTATATATCAAAATAGAGAGTTTAATAAAATTGATAATCAAAGCTCCTCGGATTGGATTAAAAAAGAAATAAACGAACTAAAAAATATTAATAACCTGGAAGTTAAAACAAGAACAAGTGTAGCAGCTTATCATGGATATAATTATTTATTAGCTAGAGAAAATTTAACAGATCATTTAGAAAAAAAAGATAAAGATAATAAAGTAAGACAAAGACTTTTAAAAATAAGAGCTAAAAAAGTAATTCTTGCAACAGGTGCTTTGGAGAGGCCACTTATTTTTAATAACAACGATAGGCCAGGCATAATGTTGTCAACAGCTGTAAAAAAATATGCTGATTTCTTTGGCGTTAAATGTGGTAAAAAAAATGTGTTCTTCACAAACAACGATAGTGCCTATGAAAGTGCATTATGTTTATATAACAAAGGTATCAAAGTAGATGCTATTGTAGATATTAGAGATAACTCAAATTCAAAAATTGTTAAAGCTGTTGAAGAAGCAGGAATAAAAATTTACTGGTCACATACCGTTGTTGATACCAATGGATATAGAAGACTTAGTAATATTTCAATAATGAGATTATCAAATGATGGAATGACTGTAACTGGTAAAAGAATTAACATTTCATGTGATTGTTTGGGAGTTGCGGGTGGTTGGACACCAGCTGTACATTTATTTACTCAATCAGGTGGCAAATTAAAATTTGATGAAGAAAATAATATTTTTTTACCTAATAAATATCCATCAGATCAAATTAGTGTTGGTTCCTGTAATGGAAGTTTTAATTTAAAAGAAATAATTAACGAATTATCAATTCAACTAAAAGAATTTTTAAAAATTGAAAAAACCGATTTTGATAATATTACTTTAGAAAGTGAGGAAGAAACTTCTAAAAGAAATATTTGGTTACTTCCATCTGATAAAGCTATTGGAAAAACAAAACCATTTGTAGATTATCAAAATGATGCAACTGCAAAAGATATAAAATTAGCATTACGCGAAGGTTTTAGATCAATTGAACATGTAAAAAGATATACAACAACTGGTATGGGAACAGATCAAGGTAAACTTGGTAATATGCACGCCCTTGGAATAATAGCTGACACTGCAGGAGTAAAAATGGGTGAACTTGGTACTACAACCTTTAGGCCTCCCTACACTCCTTTAACTTTTGGAACTATTGTTGGGCGTAATGTTGGAGAATATTTTGATATATTTAGAAGAACAGCAATGAATGATTGGCATATTGAAAATAAAGCTGAATTTGAAAATGTTGGTCAATGGAAAAGAGGTTGGTACTATCCTAGTAATGGAGAAACTATGCATCAAGCGGTACAAAGAGAAAGTAAAGCTGCAAGAGAAAGTGCTGGGATTTTAGATGCATCTACACTAGGTAAAATTGATATTCAAGGAAGTGATGCTTCTGAATTTTTAAATAGGGTTTACACTAATGCCTGGTCAAAACTTGCCATTGGTAAATGCAGATATGGTCTAATGCTTAACGAAGATGGAATGGTTTATGATGATGGTGTTACTACCAGGTTAGGAGAAAACCATTATCTAATGACCACTACAACAGGTGGTGCCGCTAATGTTTTGGGGAAACTTGAAGATTATCTACAAACTGAATGGCCTGAACTGGATGTATATTTAACTTCAGTTACTGACCATTATTCTACAGCTAGTGTTTGTGGACCTAATAGTAAAAAGATATTAAAAAAAATATTTCCTGATCTAGATTTTTCAGATGAAAGTTTTCCTCACATGTCATTTAAAGAGGCAAAAATTAATAACATTAAATGCAGAGTTATGAGAATAAGTTTTACAGGTGAGCTTAGTTATGAAATTAATATTCAAGCAAGTTTTGGTAAATCACTTTGGGAAAAATGTATAGAAGAAGGTAAAGAATTTAACATTACTCCATATGGAACAGAAACAATGCACTTACTAAGGGCTGAGAAAGGTTTTATTATAGTCGGTCAAGATACAGATGGAACAATGACGCCTATTGATCTTCAAATGGATTGGATAGTTAGTAAAAAGAAATATGATTTTATTGGCAAAAGGTCTCTCTATAGATCTGATACAATGAGAGAAGATCGAAAACAATTAGTTGGATTGTTAACTGATGATCCAAACATAGTTTTGGAAGAAGGTGCTCAAATTGTATCTAAATTAAATCAAAATCCTGTTCAAATGTTAGGTCATGTAACTTCTAGTTATTTTAGTCCAAATCTAAATAAATCTATTGCTTTAGCAGTTGTTAGGGGTGGAAAAGATATGATTGGTAAAAAATTATTTATTCCAATGGAAACTAAGACAATCAATGTAACTGTT
>CACFMU010000007.1:0-31225 GCA_902567435.1 uncultured Pelagibacteraceae bacterium | reverse complement strand
AATTAATTAATAAAAATGAATTTGAATTAATCTTTAATATAAACGCTAATAAAAAAATTTATTTTGGTGATATGAAGGTCATTTTACCAGATGATTTTGATGAAGAAAATTATAAAGATTTAAAAACAATATTATTAGATCTTAAAGATGAACCATATTCACTTTATTCTGTTGACAAAATTTTAGATGAAATTGATTTAATTACTACAAATGAAGAGTTTAAATCATCAAACGCTTATGCTCAACAAAATATTATATCTGATAAATTGAATATTGATTTTGTTATCGAAAAAGATAAACCTTTTTTTATTGAAAAAATTAATATATTTGGAAATAATATTACGAGAGAGAATGTAATCAGAAACCAATTAGAAATTGATGAAGGTGATCCTTATAATGAAATTTTAGCAAAAAAATCTGAAAATAATTTAAAAAGCTTAAATTTTTTTAAAAATGTAAAATCTAAAATTATTGATGGAAAAAATCCAAATTCTAAAGTAATAAATTATGAACTAACTGAAAAACCAACAGGTGAATTAACTGCTGGAGCGGGTGTAGGTACCGATGGTGGATCCTTCTTTTTTGGCATTAGAGAAAACAATTATTTAGGAAAAGGAGTCGCTGTGGAAGCGAATATAAATGTTTCTACAGAATCTATTAAAGGAAATTATTCAATAACTAATCCAAACTATAATAATTCGGATAAATCAGTTTATTTTAATATTAAAGCTGAAGAAACAGATAAATTAGAAGATTTTGGATATAAAACTAATAAAACTGGATTGGCATTAGGAACTTCCTTTGAATATTTAAAAAATTTTAATCTAGGTTTAACCGTAAGTTCATTTGTTGAAAAAATGGAAACTGACTCAACGGCTTCTACAAATCAACAAAAACAAGCTGGAAATTATTTTGATACTTTTTTGAAATTTAATTTTGATTATGATAAACGAAACCAAAAATTTAAAACTTCAGATGGTTTTAGGTCAAATTACAGTCTTAATCTTCCAATTATAAGTGATACAAATACCCTTACAAATAGATATGACTATAAGATATTTAATGAATTTTTTGAAAATAATATAACTTCTTTTTTTATCTCTTTATCAAGTGCTAACTCCATTACAGATGATGATATTAAGTTATCAGAGAGGCTTTTTATCCCTTCTAGACGTTTAAGAGGTTTTGAGTCAGGAAAGGTTGGCCCTAAAGATGGTGCTGATTTTATAGGTGGCAATTATAGCGCCACATTTAATGCTCAATCAAATATACCAGGAATTTTCCAAAATTTTCAAAACTTAGATGCAGTTATGTTTTTTGATGCAGGTAGTCTCTGGGGTGTTGATTATAATTCATCTTTAGATGATGGAGGTAAATTAAGAAGCTCTATTGGGATAGGTGTTGACTGGTTTACATTAGTTGGCCCTTTAAATTTTACTCTTACTGAGGTTATAACAAAAGAGGATAACGATATCGCTGAAAGTTTTAGATTTAACATAGGAACGACATTTTAATGACATCTTCAAATAGATTATTTTTTATTTTTATATTTTTTTTTTTAAATATTGCTCAAACTAAAAGTAGTGAGCCTATAGCCTATATTGATATGGATTTTATTATAAAGAATTCTGAAATAGGAAAAAAAACATTGGAGACCATTGACATTCTAAATATAAAAAATATTAATGAACTTAAAAAAAAAGAAAAAATATTAAATGATCTTGAAAGAGAGATAATAAGTAAAAAAAATATAATATCTGAAGAAAATTTTGATAAAGAAGTGCTATTATTTAAAGAAAAAGCTAATAAATTTAAAGAAGATCAATCTAAAATGGCTAAAGATTTTAATAATTATAAAAGAAAAGAATTGGATAGTATTTTAAGCAAGATCAGCCCAATTATAAACGCCTACATGGAGAAAAAATCTGTCAAAATTTTGCTTGATTCTAAAAATATATTAGTTGGGCGGTCAAATTTAAACTTAACCAATGAAGTAATAAACGAAATAAACGAAAAAATTAAATAACAATGGTTACATTAAATAAAAAAGATATTAAAAATTTATTACCTCATAGAGAACCAATGCTTTTGATAGATGAGTTATCTGAAATACAAAAATTATTTTCAGCGACTGCTGTTGTAAAAGTTAGAAAGGATAGTTTTTTTGTGCAAGGACATTTTCCTGAAAATCCGGTTATGCCTGGAGTTTTGATTGTAGAATCTTTTGGTCAAGCTGCTGCAGCATTAACTGCTCATGGACTAGATAAAGCTACATATGAAAATAAATTAGTTTTTTTAATGGGTGTAGAAAAAGCAAGATTTCGAAACCCTGTAATACCTGATTGCGACTTAATCTTAAAGATAGAAGCTATTAGATCTCATGGTAGAGTTTGGAAATATAAAGGTGAAGCTTTTGTAGACAATAAAAAAATGGCAGATGCAATATGGTCTGCAACTATCGTTGATAAGAAATAAATAGCAATATTTTTTGATAATTTTTATTAAAATGCTTTGGTAAAAGCATTTATGTCAAATCCGTTTTTTAGTAATCATGGTCCATTTAAGATCCGTGATCTATTACAAAATCTAAAACTTGAATATGATGAAATTGATGTAAATGAAAATGTAAATGACATTAAAGATTTGATATCATCAAATTCAAATGATATTACTTTTTTTCACTCAAAAAAATACAAAGACTTAGCGAAAAATACTAAAGCTTCATTTTGTATTACTACTGAAAATTTAAAAGAAATATTACCAGATGCTTGTAGGCCAATAATAGTGAAAAATGTTTTGTTATCTACATCAATTGTAACTGCAAAATTTTATCCAAATTCAATTAATGACAGTTTTGATAATACCACTAACTTCATTGATAAAACTATTTTTAAAGATAAAGTCAGATTTGGAAAAAATGTATTAGTAGGCGATAATGTTTTAATAGGTTCAAATTGTACGATTGGACATAATACTATAATTGAACGGAATGTTTCTATTGGCGATAATTGTACCATTGGATCAAATTCTATAATCAGAAATACAATAATTGGTAATAATGTAAAAGTTCTTGATAATTGTGTAATCGGAAAACATGGTTTTGGTTTTTTTCCTGATCAAAAAACTAATGTAAGGTACCCACACATTGGTATAGTTATTATAGAAGATTATTGTGAAATAGGATGCGGTTCAACAATTGATAGAGGATCTATGTCAAATACAATAATTGGCAAAAATACTTATTTAGACAATCAAATACATATAGCACATAATGTTAAAATTGGTGAAAATTGTATTATTGCAGGCCAAGTTGGAATTGCAGGAAGTACCATTTTAGGTAAAAATATTAAAATTGGTGGACAAGCTGGTATATCAGGTCATTTAAAAATTGGTGACAATGTTGATATAGCAGGGGGTAGTGGCGTTATAAGAGATATTCCAGATAATTCTAAAGTTATGGGCTATCCAGCAAAAAACATTAGAGAATTTTTGAAAGAAAATAAATGATACATACAACTGCCATTATAGATCCTCAAGCAAAAGTTCCTGAAAATGTAAAAATTGGTGCATATACTGTGATAGGACCTAATGTTGAAATTGGCGAAGGCTCAGAAATTCAATCACATGTTAGCATAATTGGTAATACTAAAATTGGAAATTATAATAAAATATATCCATTTGTATCAATAGGTAATGATCCTCAAGATCTTAAATTTAATGGTGAGCAAACAAATCTTGAAATAGGAGATAATAATAAAATTAGAGAATATGTTACAATTAATCCTGGAACCAAAGGTGGAGGAGGGATAACAAAAGTTGGAAATAATTGCTTATTTATGGTCTCATCTCATGTAGCCCACGATTGTATGGTTGGTAACAATGTAATTTTAGCTAATAACGTTCCTCTGGGTGGACATGCTCATATAGAAGATAATGTTATAATTGGAGGTAATTCAGCAGTACAACAGTTTACAAGAGTTGGAAGATCAGCAATGATAGGTGGAATGTGTGGCGTTGTAAGAGATATAATTCCATATGGAATGGCCCACGGAAATAGAAGTGTGCTTCAAGGATTAAATTTGATTGGTCTTAGAAGAAAAAATATACCAAATCAAGAAATAATGACTTTAAGTAGAGCTTATAAAGAAATTTTTAAAAATGAAAATTTAACTGAAAATTTAAATAATCTTAATCAAGATTATAAAAAAAATGAATTAGTAATAGAGGTTGTTAATTTTTTAGAAAAAGATAAAAAAAGACCAATTTGTACACCTTTTTCAAAATAAGATGATAGGATTATTTTTAGGTGATACTGATTTTTCAGAAATTGTTCTAAAAAAAATTAAAAAATTAAAAAAGAAATATTTTATAATTGATTTTTCAAAAGATAATAAATTTAAGAAAGACATTCATTCACATAGAATTAGTATCGGCAAATTTGGAAATATAATAGATTTAATTAAAGAAAAAAAATCTAATAAAGTTTTGTTTGCTGGAAAAATTGCTAAACCAAAATTTTCATCACTAAGATTAGATTTAAAAGGAATTTATTACATGCCTAGTGTAATTAAAGCATCAAAATTAGGAGATGCTGCTATTATAAAATCAATTATCAAAATTTTAGATAATGAAGGTATAAAAGTTATAAGTTCAATTCATTTTAATAAAGAATTAGCACTTAAAGCTGGAAATTATTCTAAATTAAAACCTAATGTGAATGAACTTAAATCAATTAAAAAAGGAGTTGTATACTTTAAGAGATTAAAAAGTTTAGATCATGTACAAGCAATAATTGTTAAAGATAACAATATTATTGCTAAAGAAGGTAAACAGGGTACAAAGAAAATGCTTTCAAAACTAAATAAAAATTCTAAAGGTATTTTAATTAAACTACCCAAGCCTAAACAGGATCTTAGAATGGATCTTCCTACAATTGGAATTAATACTTTAAAAGATTGTAAAAAATTTGGTTTAAAAGGAATAGTTTTAAAATCTAAGAAAAATATTTTTTTAGATAAAGATAAATGTATAAGTTTTGCTAATAAAAATAAAATTTTTATAAAGATTATATGAAAAAAATTTTTGTATTAACCGGTGAACCTTCAGGAGACAAATTAGCATCTACAATTATTTCAAAATTAATATCACAAAATACTGATATCGAATATTTATCTGTAGGAGGAACACATCTTACTAAATTAGGTATAAAATCAATATTTAATTTAAAGGATATTACATACCTAGGTTTTACTAGTGTTTTATTTAATATTTTTAAAATTAGAGCAAAAATTAATGAGACTGTTGATGAGATTATAAAATTTAATCCAGATATACTATTTAGTGTAGATAGTCCTGATTTTACTTTAAGAGTCGCTGAAAGAGTCAAAAAGTTAAATAACAAGATAAAAACTGTTCATTATGTTGCTCCACAAGTTTGGGTTTGGCGAAAAAATAGAGTTAAAAAGATTAAATTATTCATAGATCATATACTTTTACTGTTTAGTTTTGAAAAAAAATATTTTGAAAAAGAAAATATTAGAAATACTTTTGTAGGTCACCCATTAATTGAAAAAAACGAAAATGTAAAAACTGTTTTAGACAATATTATCTCTGAAGAAAAAAAAATTATATCAGTTTTTCCAGGTAGCCGTTCATCTGAAATCAAAGTTCTTTTACCAATTCTCTTAGATTTTATTAAACTTATGAACAATAAAAAACAAAACTATAAATATTTTTTTCATGCAACAGACGAAAATAAAGAATTCATAATAAATGATATTAAAAAAACTGACCTTACTAATATTGATGTTGTATCTGATGAAATTATAAAGTCACAAGTTTTGTCAAATTCAATTTTTGCTGTTTCTAAATCAGGAACTGTTTCTCTTCAAATATCTAATTTGAATATACCATCAATAATTATTTATAAATTAAACTTTATAAATTTTATGATTTTTAAGTTATTAGTAAATGTAAAGTTTGCAAACATCATCAATATTATTAATGATAAAGAAATTATTCCTGAATTATTACAAAAAGAATGTAATGCTGAGGAAATTTGCAGAACTGTAATTTATTTTTTAAAAAACCCAGAACTCATTCAAAAACAATTAGATGTTTGTAATAAAACTCTAGAAGGTATTAGATCTAATACTTCATCATCAGGTGAAGCTGCCAAAGTGTTAAATAATTATCTGACTATTTAATCTTTTTTGAACTTCTTCTTTACCTAAAGAAATAATAATATCATACAATCCTGGTCCAAATTTTGACCCAGTTAATGCAATTCTTAAAGGTTGACCGACTCCTTTAAAATTAGTTTCATATGATTTAATCAATTCATTTACTATGGGTTCTAATGTTTCTTTCTTCAATTCATTTATTGTTAAAATTTTATTTTTGAATTCTGTTATGATTGATTTTGCTTTTTCATTAATTAATTTTAAGTCTTCATCGTTAAATTGAACTTTATCATGAATTATAAATTTTGCATTATTGTATATATCCTCGAGTGTTTTCGCTTTATTTTTAAGAAAGGACAATGATGGTTTAATTTTTGCTTCTTTTTCAGATTTAATTTTTTCTTTGTATTTTTCACAATAACTAACAAGTTGCTGATATAATTCATTTTCATCGATTGTTTTTATATAATGTTCATTCATTGATAAAATTCTACTCATATCTAGTTTAGATGGCGATTTACCTATTCCCTCTAAATTAAATAATTTGATACTTTCTTCTAATGTAAAAATTTCTTTATCTTCGTATGACCATCCAAGTCTAAGTAAATAATTTCTTAGAGCGTCAGGCATAATGCCAATTTTGGAATAGTCATCTAAAGTTGAAGCATTATCTCTTTTTGAGAGCTTTTTTCCTTCTATAGTATGAATTAGTGGAATATGAGCAAATGCGGGCAAATCCCAGTTCATAGCTAAATAGATTTGCATTTGTTTAAAAGTATTTATTTTATGGTCATCACCCCTAATAATATGTGTCATTCCCATTTGATGATCATCAACAGTTGCTGACAAATTATAAGTTGGCGATCCATCGTTTCTTAAAATTATAAAATCTTCAATAGTATTGTTATCTATCTCAACATCTCCTTGAACTAAATCCTTAAGAATTGAAGTACCCTCAATTTTACTTTTAAACCTAATTACTGGTTTTATATCTTTTGGTGCTTCTGACTCTGGAATATTCCTCCATTTCCTATTATAAATATAAGGAAGTTTTTTTTGTCTAGATTTTTTCTTTTGTTCTTCAATTTCTTCAGTTGAGCAAAAGCATTTATAAGCTTTACCATTTTTAAGTAGCTCATTGGCTATATTTACATGATCATTAACTTTAGTTGATTGAATGTATTCTTCACCGTCATGTTCTATACCTATCCATTTTAAAGATTTAATAATTTGATCTTTATATTCATCTTTAGATCTTTCCTTATCAGTATCCTCAATTCTTAAGTGAAAAGTACCTTTATGATTTTTTGAATAAAGCCAATTAAATAAAGCTGTTCTTACACCACCAATATGAAGAGCTCCAGTAGGTGAGGGAGCAAATCGTGTTGCTACTTTTGACATCAATGATGTTTAGACTATTTTTTTAGAAGTTTCTATATAAAGATACCAAAACTCCTTGGACTTTTACTCTATCTGGTCCAAATATCTTGGTTTCATAATTTCTATTAGCACTTTCAAGTGCAACTACTTTACCTTTTTTACGAATTCTTTTAAGCATAGCTTCATGCTCATCTATTAAAGCTACAACAATTTTTCCATTATCTGCAGTATCAGTTCTTTTAATAATGACAGTATCACCTTCATTTATTCCAGCCTCAATCATCGAGTCACCTTGAACTTTAAGACCAAAGTAGTCTCCATTTTTTTCTAAATTATTAGGTAATGGTATTCTGGACACTTCATTCTGGATTGCTTCTACAGGAGTACCAGCAGCTATTTTTCCAAGAACAGGAACTTCTACTTCATCTATGTTTATATTTACTTCATCTAAACCACCTTTAATAACACTTGGTGAAAAGCTATTATAAATATCATTTGCTGAGGCGGTCTCAGGCAATTTAATTACCTCTAATGCTCTAGCTTTATGTGCTAATCTCTTAATAAATCCTCTTTCTTCCAAAGCACTTATTAATCTATGAATACCTGATTTAGATTTTAGATTAAGTGATTGTTTCATCTCTTCATAGGAAGGTGAGACACCAGAGCTTCTCAACTTCTTGTTGATAAATAAAAGCAGGTTTTTTTGTTTTTTAGTTAGCATAAGAACAAATATCGTACAAACAATGTTCTATAAAAGTTCTTTTGATTTAACAATACTAAAAAAAACCAATAAAATAGGGGTTTATTTATCTATAAAACTGAAAATATAGAATTTTTATCTAAATTTTTTAAAAGTGATTCACCAATTAAAAAAGTATTAATGGTTGTTTTGTTTTTTAAATCTAATAGCTCTTCTTTAGTTTTTATTCCACTCTCAGAAATTAGAGGACCTTTATGATCAACTAGCACATTATAAATATCATAGGTTGTATTAATATCTGTTTTTAAAGTTTTTAAATTTCTATTATTTATTCCAATTAAAGCTTCCTTAAAATTCAAAGCTTTTTTAGCTTCATCAACAGTGTGAACTTCTACAATAACTGACATCTTAAGTTTTAAGGCTTCTTCATATAATTCGTTTGCCAAATTATCAGAGACAGCAGCTAAAATAATCAAGATTGCATCAGCACCATAACTTTTGGCTAATGGAATTTGAAAAGTATCTATGAAAAAATCTTTACATAATATTGGTAAGCTAATTTTTGCTTTTATTTTACTAATGTGATTTATATTTCCTAAAAAAAAATCTTCCTCTGTTAAAACAGAAAGGCAAGTAGCTTTATTATTCTTATATATATTTGCTATTTCTACAGGATTGTAGTTATTAATAATAATACCAGCTGATGGACTAGCTTTTTTTATTTCTGCAATAATGGATGTTTTATTATTAGAGATATTATTTTGAATTTTTTCTTTAAAATTCATAAAATTTTTATTTATATTAATACGATCATTAAGTTGATCCAAGTTTATAGACTTTTTAAGATAGTCTATTTTTTCAATTTTTTTCTTAATTATTTTTTCAAGAATATTTTCAGACATTTTGTAGTTTTTCTAAATGCAAATAGGGTTTTCCAGATAAAATGAATTCTCGACTATGATTATATGCATCTAAAAATTCTGAAAATTTTTCATTAACAATTAAACCGGCTGCTGCATTTAAACAAACAGCTTTAGAAAAATCATTATCTTTACCTTTAAAAATTTCTACCATTTTATTAGCATTATATTTAGCATCATCACCGACAAGATTTTCAAATTTCTCAGCATTAATATCTAATAATTTTGGATCGATAGTAATTTCAGATATTTCACCGTCTTTTAATTGTATGATATTAGTTTGAGCATAAGGAGATATTTCATCTAAACCATCTTCACTGTTTACAATCCAGGCAAATTTTATTTCTAAATTTTTAAGCCCTTCAGCAAATATATTTAAAAGTTTTTTGTCAAATACTCCAACAACTTGTCTATCAACTAATGCTGGATTGCTTAAAGGTCCAATCATATTAAATATAGTTCGTTTACCAATTTTTTTTCTTACTGGACCAACAAACCTCATAGCATTATGATAATTTGGAGCAAACATAAAACCAAAATTATTATTATTAATTTCTTTTTCTATATCATTTGGTTCAAGATCTATTTTAATATTAAGTGCTTCTAGAACATCTCCTGATCCGCATTTTGATGAAACTGCTTTATTACCATGTTTTGCTACTTTAGTGCCCATACTTGCTAATAGTAGAGCTGAAGCAGTAGATATATTCAATGTATTCATTCCATCACCACCTGTTCCACAAGTGTCAACACAACCTTCAACATTTACTCTCTTTGACTTTTCTCTAAGCACATATACACCACCGGCTATTTCATCTGAAACTTCTCCTTTAGATGATAGCAAAGTTAGAAAATCATATATTTGATCATCCGATGCTTCACCTGTCATTATAATTTCAAATGCAGATTTACTTTCATCAAATGATAGATTTTGATTATTTTTAAGTTTTTCTAAATATTGATCCATTATTTTAATAATTTATAAAATTTTTTAATATTTTCATTCCTAGTTTAGTTTTAATACTTTCTGGATGAAATTGTACACCATGAATATTAAATTTTTTATGTTGAACACCCATAATTAATCCATCATTTGTCTCAGCTGTTATTTCCAGGTCATCAGAAAGTGATTTTCTATCGATTATGAGACTGTGATATCGTGTTGCCTCAAAGGTATTTGGAAGATTTTTTAAAATTCCAATTTTTTTAGATTTAATTTTACTTGTCTTACCATGCATAAGTTTTTTAGCTTGAATAATTTTTGAGCCAAATACTTGCCCTATTATTTGATGGCCAAGACAAACCCCAAGAAAAGGAATATCTTTATGAAGATTTTTTAATATATTTATACAATTACCTGACTGATTTGGATTTCCCGGTCCTGGAGAAATTACAATTTTATTATATCTTTTATTGATAATATCCTTCGAAGTTATTTTATCATTTCTGACAACATCAACTTTTGTTTTTAAAGATGATAGGTAGTGATAGAGATTAAATGTAAAACTATCATAGTTATCAATTAATAATATTTTCATTATCTTAAAGCGTTGATTAAAGCTTTAGCTTTATTAACAGTTTCCTCATATTCATTAATTGGTTTACTATCTGCAACAATTCCTGCACCTGCTTGAACATAAAATTTATTATTTTTAGCAACAGCTGTTCTTAAAGCTATACAAGTATCAAACTCCCCATTTGCTGAAAAATACCCAATACCTCCAGCGTAAACTTTTCTTTTAGTTGTTTCTAGTTCATCTATAATTTCCATAGCTCTAATTTTGGGTGCTCCTGATACTGTTCCTGCTGGAAAACCAGCTAACAATGATTTAAATTTTGAAAATTTTTTATTGTATTCACCAATTACGTTAGAAACTATATGCATTACGTGAGAATATCTCTCAATAATGAAGCTTTCTGTAACTTTAACTGAATTAATCTTAGATACTTTTCCAGCATCATTTCTTCCTAAATCTAAAAGCATTAAATGTTCAGATAATTCTTTTTTATCTTTTAATAAGTCTTTTTCAAAAAAGATATCTTCTTTTATAGTTTTACCTCTTGGTCGTGTTCCAGCGATAGGTCTAACAGTAATTTTGTTATCTCTTAGTCTGACTAGTATTTCTGGACTAGCTCCTATTATTTGAAAATCACTAAAATTAAAAAAAAACATAAAAGGGGAAGGATTAGTTAGTCTTAATTTTTTGTATATATCTAAAGGTTTTTTAGTTAGTTTTGCTTCAAATCTTTGACTTAATACTACTTGAAAAATGTCTCCTAACTTAATGTACTCTTTGGCTTTATTCACCATTTTCAGGAATTTATTTTTTGATGTATTAGATTTTACTTTGATATCCTTTAAAACATTATTTTCTAATGCTTTCAAATTTCTAATTGAAGATTGAATATTTAGTTTAAATAGTTCAAATTTAATATCATCAAACTTTTTTTGATAATTGTTAATTTTTTCGTCACTAAAAATATTTATTATAAAAAAGATTTCTTTTTTTAAATTATCATGAATTATCAGTGTTCTTGGTCTCAACAATCTAACATCTGGTATATTAAGGTCATTTTTACAATTGTTAGGAATTTTTTCAATGTACCTAATAGAGTCGTAGGAAAAATATCCTGATATTAATGAGCATATATTTGGTAATTTTTTTGGAGTTTCAAATTTGAATTCTTCAATAATTTTCTCAATCAGTTTGTTAGGTTTTTCTCTTAATCTAATCTTTTTTTTATTTCTAATTAGATATGAATTATTATTATTAAATTCCCAAATTTTATCAGGGTTTTTACCAAATATAGTGTATCTACCTTTAATTTTACCTTTTTCAACAGACTCAAAAATAAAGCTATTTTTTTCAGTTAAAAAATTATCAATAAGATTAAGAACTTCATCATCATTTTCAACTTTTTTTGAACTGTATATTATTTGATTTTTTTTGCTTCTGTGTCGAAACTTAAAATCTTTGAAGCTTCGATTTATTATCATTTGAAATAGTTTTTAACTCTATCAATTGTTTTTTGATTTAACTGTACTTTATATTTGTCATTAAGTAACTGATCGTATGATTTTAGTATAGCTATTCTATTGATAGTATACTGATTACTTATAAATTTTAGATAATTTTCATCAGTTTTATTAAATAAATTTTTAGAAGATCCAGTTATTTTTACTAAATAAATCTTATTATTTTTATCATTTACAAGAGTGAAAGAATTATCAGGTAAAGAATAAAGTATTTTTACTGAATTTTCTTCAAAGACATTATGGTCATTTATTGAGTTAATTGTTAAGTATTGAGTATTATAGCTAGCCATTTCTTTAAACTTATTATCATTAAATTCTTTTTTTTGAATTTCTTCTAAGATGCTTCTATTAAAATCAAACTTACTTTTTTGGTAAACTAATTGTCGTATTTCTTCATTTATATTTTGATCTGTTAAATCTGGATCACGATCATATTTATTAGTGATTGTATATAATAAGAAATTATCTCCATTTTCAATTATATCTAGTTCAGATGATCTTTTAGAATAGATCATATCTTCATTTAATTTTTTTGTTGTTGAAGGAGCGTATTCTTTAATTTCTAAAACATTAGCATTAATATTTTCTATAATTGCTTCAAAAGTAACACCTTGAGATATTTTGTTTTCAATTTTATCTATTTCATCAAAGAAATCTTGATTAAATTCCTCTAAGCCAATTAAAATCTGTGGATTTAATGTTATATATTTAAAATCAATAAATTCCCTTTTTAACAAATCTTTGTTTTCTTTTAAAAAATTTTCTATTTCTGAATTAGTTAAATCTTCTTTATTTTTATATAAGTTTTCCATTAGAAAATATTCAAGACTTAAGGATTTATTTTCTTCTTCAAACTTTTTAACAAGTAAAAATTCTGGAGTAATAATTCCAGCACCTATAAAATCAAAAAGATGTTTTTGAAGCTCTTTGTTTTTTAATTGTAACTCATACATTGGAGCTGACATATTATTTGTTAATAAAAATTTTTCATATTTTGTTCTTTGAAAAACATTATTTTTATCAAGAAAATTTTTATTTTCTTTTATCTTGTTTAAAACTGTTAATTCTGTAATTGATAAATCTAATTCTTCTATTTCCAAACTTATTAATGTAGTTGAAATAAGACCTGATAATAATTCTTCAATTATATTATTATCTATATTTTCTCTAATAGCTTGTTGTGAAATTCTACTCTCATTAAGATAATTCATAAAATCTTGAGTAGTTACATTTTTTTTATTTATCTTTGCTATATTATTTTGATTATTGGTACTAAATCCGCCTCCAAAACCACCAAACCCAAATGCAATTATAATTACACCAATTAAGATTAATCCACCTAATTTTTTTCCACCAAAATTTTTCAAAGTTTTAAGCATTGTCATTAATATATTGATCTGTAAAAAACAAATCTATAGATTAAAAATTCAATTATGACAAATAAATATATGTATTTTATTGCAAATTGGAAAATGTTTGGAGATCTAAGAACTCTTAATTCACTTGATAAAGTTATAAAATTTTCCAAAAATAATAAAAAAAAATTTAAATTAATTTATTGTCCCCCTAATACACTTATTAGAGCCATGTCAAAAAGACTCCAAAAAACAAAGATAGAAGTTGGTGCCCAAAATTGTCATGTTAGTGATAACTACGGCGCATTTACAGGAAGTGTAAATTCAAAAATGCTAAAAAATGTTGGAGCTAAATATATTATTTTAGGTCATTCTGAAAATAGACAAGAGGGTGAAAGTGACAAATTAATTAATTTAAAAATCAGGAGTGCGATTAAATCAGGCTTAAAAATAATTTTTTGTATTGGTGAAACTTTAAAAGAAAAAAGAAATAAAAAAACAAATCAAATTTTATCAAAACAAATTAAAAAAGGACTTCAATCAATAAAAAAAAAGTCTGATATAATTATTGCTTATGAGCCTTTTTGGTCAATAGGAACTGGAATAATTCCAAAGTCAAAAGATCTAATTAAATCAATAAATTTTATCAAAAGTAAATTTGACTCAAAACCCCCAAAAATTTTGTACGGTGGTTCTGTAAATGATCAAAATATTTCACAATTAAAAAATATCAGTAGCATTGATGGTTTTTTGATTGGTGGATCTTCACAAGATCCAAAAAAATTTATTGATATAATTAAAAAAACGTATAATTAACGCCCATGGAAAATATATTGCTTGTAATTAACATCGTACTTGCTCTGATTTTGGTTTCTTTAATTTTGCTACAAAAATCAGAAGGTGGAGCCTTAGGTATAGGCGTTTCACAAGAAAATTTTATGTTATCAAGATCTGCAGGTAGCTTCATGACTAAAGCAACAGCAATAGTTGCAACATTATTTATAATTTGTAGTTTAGCATTGACTATTATTTCAAGAGCAGAATTAACACCAACTAGTTCAGTTTTAGATACTGTTGAAGAAAAGGCTGAAGATACACCCTCAATTCCAGAAAATAATTAATTTATTCTTTTCTTTTCATTTTTTATTCGTTATAAGATAATTCCATGGCGCGATATATATTTGTCACCGGCGGCGTGGTTTCTTCCTTAGGTAAAGGTCTCTCTTCAGCATCGCTAGCATTTTTATTACAATCTAGAGGATATAAAGTTAGATTAAGAAAATTGGATCCATATTTAAATGTTGATCCAGGTACCATGAGTCCATTTCAACATGGGGAAGTTTACGTAACAGATGACGGTGCAGAAACCGATTTAGATCTAGGTCATTATGAAAGATTTTCAGGGGTATCAGCTAAAAAATCAGATAATATAACAACTGGTAAAATTTATAATGATGTTCTTAAAAAAGAACGAAAGGGTGAATACTTAGGTAAAACAGTTCAAGTAATTCCTCATATTACAGATCGAATAAAACAATTTATTAAAAATGACTCTTCAAAAGAAGATTTTGTTATTTGTGAAATAGGTGGAATTGTAGGGGATATTGAAAGTTTACCATTTGTTGAGGCTATAAGACAATTTGCAAATGATGTAGGTAAAAAAAATGCGTTATTTATACATCTTACTTTAGTACCTTATTTAAAAGCATCAGATGAAATAAAAACAAAACCAACACAGCATTCTGTAAAAGAATTAAGAAGTATAGGTATTCAACCTGATATAATAATTTGTAGATCTGAAAGACCAATACCTTTAGATCACAGAAAGAAGATTTCATTATTTTGTAATGTTGATATCAAAAATGTAATCGAAACGGTTGATGTTAGAACTATTTATGAAGCTCCAATGAGTTTTTTCAAAGAAAAATTAGACCTTCAGGTGTTAAATTATTTTAGATTAAAATCAAAAAAATCAGCAAATTTAAATCCATGGAAAAAAATTACTAAAATTATTTTGCAAAATAAAAGACAAGTGAATATTGCTATTATTGGTAAATATGTTGAACTTAAAGATGCTTATAAATCATTAGATGAAGCTTTAACACATGGTGGTATTGAAAATAAAGTTAAGGTTAATTTAGTAAGAATAGATTCTGAAAAATTAAAAGTTTCAGAAATAAAGAAAAAACTTAAGAACATTTCCGGGATATTAATTCCAGGTGGATTTGGAAAAAGGGGAACAGACGGAAAAATTGAAGCAATTCAATACTCAAGATTAAATAAAATTCCATTTCTAGGAATATGTTATGGAATGCAAATGGCTATTATTGAATTTGCAAGAAATCAATTAAATATCAAAAACGCAACTTCAAGTGAATTTGATAAAAAAGGATTACCAATAGTTGGGTTAATTAACGAATGGTCTAAAGATGGCAAAATGATCAAAGGCACCGACAAAGATCTTGGTGGGACAATGAGACTAGGTTCATATGATGCGAAACTTAGAGATAATTCTTTAATTAGAAAAATTTATAAATCAAAAATTATAAAAGAAAGACATAGACATAGATATGAAGTGAACATTGCTTTTAAAGATAAATTTGAAAAAAAAGGCATGATTTTCTCTGGTTTATCACCAGATAATAAGTTACCAGAGATTATAGAGTTAAAAAACCATCCTTGGTTTATTGGGGTTCAGTTTCATCCTGAATTTAAATCTAGACCTTTATCGCCTCATCCTTTATTCTCATCATTTATCAAGGCAGCAAAAAATCATAAATGAGTAGCATTAAAATAAATTGCGGAAATACAGAAATTTCAAACGATAATAAAATTTGTATTATTGCGGGTCCGTGTCAGCTTGAAACTGAACAACATGCTATGGACATGGCTGGCAAAATTAAAGAAATTACAAAAAAGTTTAATTTAGGATTTATTTACAAAACTTCATTTGATAAAGCTAATAGAACTAGTCTTAAGGGTCAAAGAGGTGCAGGGCTTGATGCGTCATTACCTGTTTTTGATAAGATTAAAAAAGAATTAGAAGTTCCGATTTTGACAGACATTCATAACGCAGAGCAATGTTCTCTTCTAGCAAATCATGTTGATATATTACAGATCCCAGCTTTCTTATGTAGACAAACTGATTTATTAATCGCTGCTGCAAAGACAAATAAGATTATAAATGTAAAAAAAGGTCAGTTCTTAGCACCATGGGATATGGTTAATGTTACTAAAAAAATTTCAGATTCCGGAAATACAAATATACTTGTCACAGAAAGAGGTGCTAGTTTTGGTTACAACACTTTAGTCTCTGATATGAGATCTTTACCTATTATGGCAAAGAACGGTTATCCAGTAATCTTTGATGCAACTCATTCAGTTCAACAACCAGGAGGCCAGGGAGAATCTTCTGGTGGACAAAGAGAATTTGTAGAATATTTAGCAAGAGCAGCGGTTGCTGTTGGTGTAGCTGGTGTTTTTATTGAAACTCATCAAGATCCCGATAACGCACCTTCGGATGGTCCAAATATGGTTCCATTGGATAAATTAGAAAATTTATTAAAACAATTAAACGATATTGATAATCTAATTAAAAAGAAGTGAGTAAAATTTTAAAAGTAAAAGCTCGTCAAGTATTTGACAGCAGAGGAAATCCAACAGTTGAAGCAGAGGTTTATATAAAAAACAATAGCGCTTCTGCTATTTGTCCTTCAGGAGCGTCTACAGGAACTTTTGAAGCCTTTGAGAAAAGAGATAAAAATAATAAAAGATATTTAGGAAAAAGTGTTTTAAGTGCAATTAATTTAGTTAACACTAAAATTTCAAAAAAATTAAAAGGTCAAAGTATTCACAATCAAGAACGAATAGATACTTTGTTAATCAACTTAGATGGTACGAGACAAAAAACTAATTTAGGTGCTAATTCGATGTTAGCGGTTTCAATGGCAGTTAAAAAACTTTCTGCTAAAGCTAAAAAATTACCTTTATATAAAACTTTTTTTCTAAAAAATAATTTTCAATTACCTTATCCTTTAATGAACATTATTAATGGTGGGGCACACGCTAATAATGGTCTTAGAATTCAAGAATTTATGATTAGGCCTGATAGAGCAAAAACTTTTTCTGAAGCTATGAGAATTTGCTTTGTGGTGATTAAAAATTTAAGCAAACTTATTAAAGACAAAGGTTTATCAACATCTGTTGGAGATGAAGGTGGTTTTGCACCAATGATTAGCAGTAATAACCAAGCTTTAGACTTAGTTGTATCTGCTATTAAAAAATCAGGTTTTAAAAATGGTAAAGATGTTTCAATTTGTTTGGATGTAGCAGCAAATGAATTGTTTAAAAAAAATAGATATTCAATTCATTCAAAAAATTATATTTCAGTTGAAAAATCTATCAAAGAATATCAAAAAATAATCAAGAAATATAAGATTAAATCCATAGAAGATCCTTTCGCAGAAAATGATTGGCTTGCTTGGAATAAATTAATGAGAGCAGTTAATAAAGTTCAAATAGTAGGGGATGATTTATACGTAACAAACCTCGAAAGACTTAAGAAAGGTTTTTTAAATATTTCCTCAAACTCAATTTTGATCAAATTAAATCAAATTGGAACAGTATCTGAAACTTTAGATGTTATAAAATTTGCTCAAACTATAGGTTATAAAACAATCATCTCCCATCGATCTGGGGACAGCGAAGATACATTTATTGCAGATTTAGCCGTTGGTACAAATTCAAATCAAATAAAAACAGGGTCTTTAGCCAGATCTGAAAGAGTTGCTAAATATAATCAATTAATCCGTATTGAAGAAGAACTTGGAAAAAAAGCGAGAATGAATAAAATCAATTAATGTTGACGCTAATAAAAAGAAATTATTTTTTATTAATATCTATATTCTTGATTTTATATTTTAGTTTTAATCTTGTATCAGGTGAAAGAGGTTATTTTTCTTATATTAAAAAAAAGGAACTTTTGTCTGACTTGAAAAAAGAAGAATTCACCTTAACTAATAAGATAAGTGATTTAGATCATAAAAACTCATTATTAAGCACAAATTTAGATCTTGATTACATTGAAACTTTAATCAGAGAAAGATTTTTGTTTGGTAAAAAAGAAGAGACAATTTATATAATAAAAAAAGATGACAAGTAAAACTAGACATCCTGAAAAAGTAAATAAACCTATAAATCCGATTAAAAAGAAACCTGATTGGATAAGGTCTAAACTATCAAATAGTAAAGAATTTTTTTTAACTAAAACTGTTGTAAATCAAAATAATTTAGTGACCGTTTGTCAGGAAGCAAATTGTCCAAATATAACTGAGTGCTGGAGCAAAAGACATGCAACTTTTATGATTATGGGCGATACCTGCACAAGAGCATGCGCATTTTGTGACGTAAAGACTGGTAAACCAGAAAGCCTAGATCCCTTTGAGCCTTATAAAATTTCAAATGCTGTAAATAAATTAAATTTAAAACATGTAGTCATAACATCTGTAGATCGTGATGATCTTGACGATGGAGGATCAAATCACTTTTTTGATGTAGTTACCGAAACTCGTAAAAAAAATCCAAATACATCAATTGAAGTATTAACACCAGATTTTTTAAGAAAAGGCGATGCTTATAAAAAACTTTTAGAAGCAGATCTTGATGTATTCAATCATAACATTGAAACAGTTCCGAGACTTTATTTAAAAGTAAGACCAGGTGCTAGATATTTTGGATCTTTAGAGCTTTTAAAAAATGTAAAAAAAATTAATAAAAAAGTTTTTACTAAATCTGGTTTAATGGTTGGACTTGGTGAAGATAAAGATGAATTAATTCAGGTAATGGATGATTTAAGGTCTGCAGAAGTTGATTTTTTAACAATAGGTCAGTACTTGCAACCTTCTGTTAAACACCACCCATTAGAGCGATATTATCATCCAGATGAATTTAAAGATTTAGAAGACATTGCAAAATCAAAAGGATTTTTACTAGTTTCATCTTCACCTTTAACAAGATCGTCTTATCACGCTGATGAAGATTTTGCTAAACTCCAACAAAATAGATTAAAAAATAATTAATGCCTAAAGCCTCAGTAACAAGGCACATAGAACGAGAAAAACAAAAATTAATCGATTTTGTTTTAGATATTGAAAAATATCCTGAGTTCATCCCTTTTTGTATAGATTCAAAAGTTTATGAAAAAGAAGATAACGGTGAAGAAATAGCAATTGTTGCAGATCTTACTATTGGCAGAAAACCTTTTGTAGATACTTATAAAAGTGATGTTCGTTATAATAAAAAAAACGATTCAATACATGTAACTAATATTGGCGGACCTTTAAAGCATCTTGAAAATAACTGGAAATTTATACAAAAAGAAAATTATACCGAAGTTAAATTTGATGTTGATTTTGAAATTAAAAATAAGTTTTTAAATTTAATTATGGAGAAGTCTTTCCAATTTGGGTTAAATAAAATAGCAGATGCTTTTCAAAAAAAGGCTGAGAGCCTTTAGTAAAATTTAATTAAAAATTTAAATCGTAGATTTGATAATTTCTAAAGTTCTTTTAACAGTAGCATTTTGAATGGCTTTTCTACTTTTTTGTTTAAATATATTTTTAGTAATTAACAGTTTATTATTTTTTTTTACTCCAATATAAACTAATCCAATTGGTTTCGTTTTAGTGCCACCGTTAGGTCCAGCAATTCCTGTAATTGAAACATTAATTTGTGCCTTTGAAATTTTTGCTAAATTTTTTACCATAGCTTCACAACATTTAGGGCTGACAGCTCCATATTTTTGGATAATACTTTTATTTACTTTTAAAACATTTATTTTTGCCTGATTTGAATAAGTGACAAAACCTATACCAAATACTTTCGAAGCTCCACTCACGGACGTTATTTTTGATGCAAGCATCCCACCGGTACAAGACTCAGCAAATGCAATCTTTAATTTTTTTTTAGTAAGTATTTTTACAAGGTTTTTCATTAAAAAATGTAGCTTTTTAAAACCATGAAGCAAATTAAAGATAAGACAACATAAAATCCAGCACAAACATCATCCATTATCACACCAAAGCTGTTTTTATGATTTTTATCAAAATAACTAACTGGAAATGGTTTTACGATATCAAAGAATCTGAATAATATGAAGCAAACTCCATAAAATATAATTGCTTCATCTGGCTCTTTAACAGTTCCATGTGAAATTTCATAAAGGTAAATTGGAATTGATTGTCCAATAAACTCATCAATGATAATTTCTCCAGGGTCTTTATTTTCATTATCTTTTGTGTGATTTGTAATTGCAATGAATGAATACCCAAAAATTAACAATAATCCTAAAAGTATAACATTTGAATTTAAGTTCAAAATATGAAAGCAAATGTAAAGAATTATAACAGTAGCTAAAGATCCAAATGTTCCTGGTATAAATTTTACTTTACCAAGACCAAGCATAGTAACAAATAAGAAATTAAATGTTTTAATCATGTTTGCAAATAGAGATGATTACTTCACAAGCTATTGCTTTTTCTTTTCCAATTAAACCTAATTTTTCAACTGTTTTACCCTTTAAATTAATAAGATCTTTATTTAATTTTAACAAATTAGATAATGAGCTTATTATCTTTTCTCTATATTTTGATACTTTAGGTTGTTCACAAATTAAATTTATATCCAGATTATTTATATAAAAATTACTTTTATCTAAAATTTTAAGAACTGGTTTAAGCATATTTGGTGATCTAATATTTTTAAATTTATTTTTGTTATCTGGAAAAAGTGAACCTATATCTTTTTTTCTAATTGCGCCTAGTATTGCATCAATTATTGCATGTAAAATAACATCACCATCTGAGTGACCTTTTAAACCAGAGTGAAAGGGTATTCTCACTCCACCTAAATAAAGTTTCTTTTTCTTAATCAATCTATGGATATCAAAACCGATCCCATAATAAGTTTTTTTACTAATAATATCTTCCTTAAAAGTAATTTTATCGTTTGTGATTTCTCCTTTAATAAACTTAATATTTAAATTGTTTTCAATAAATAATGTAGCTTCATCTTGAGTTTTTTCTTTTTGTTTAATTGATAACTCATAAATATCTTTAAATTTAAAAGCCTGAGGTGTTTGAGTTAAAAAAGAATTATCTCTTTTTAAATTAAATAACTGTTTTTTAACTTTGTATTTTATTGAATCTTTAGGATTAATAATAGGCACTGATGCCTTGTTTTCTTTAAGTGAAATAATTAATTTATTTAAGAGTTTAATAGAAAAATTTGGTCTTGCAGCATCATGAATTAAAACGTTATTTGGTTTATATTTTTTGATAAATTTTAAACCTTTTAAAGATGAGTCAGATCTTTCTTTACCACCATTAATAATTATTACATTTTTTGGGTATTTTTTTTTGATTTGTTTTTTGTCATTTGTAACTAAAATAATTTTTTTAAATAGTTTTGAAGTTATAGCTTTATCAATTGAATGCTCAAAAAGAGCTTTATTTTTATACTTAATAAATTGTTTAGGTTTAGTTGAATTAAATCTTTTGCTTTGTCCCGAGGCAAGTATTATAAAATAATTGTTCATCATTTAAGGTGATTATTTATTTAAAATGCACGAATTTATCAAAAAAAATATATATTTAATATTTCTCTTTATTATCACACTTTCTATAGGATTTTTAACATTTTTAACTTTTATTGATAAAGGCTACATAGAGTTATCTGATAATAATTTACAATTATTATTAATTTTAAATATTTTTTTACTTTTTTTACTTTTTGTATTCATTTTTTTGGAAATAAAAAAAGCAATAAAAAATGATATTGATAAAGATGGCCTCAATTCAAATAAAAAATACATTACTTATTTTGCATTATTTACTCTTATACCTTCATTATTAATATCAATATTCTCATTATTTTTATTTTCATTTGCACTTGAAAAATATTTTGACAAAAAAGTAACCACAGTTGTAAATAACTCTTATCAATTAGCAAGAGATTATGTTGATGAAATAAGAAATAAAATCCAATCAGAAATAGTTCTTGTTGCTTTTGATGTAAATAAAAGTAAAAAATTTTTAAATGACAATATTAAAGAATATAAAAGATTTTTAAATACTCAAAAGCTAATAAGACGTGTAGATGAAATACACATTATTGATGTTGATAAAAAATTATTATTTACAACTCTTGCAGATGATGAAACTTATATAGCACCAGTTGATAAAGCTTTAAATCTTGTCCTTGATGATGATCGACCATTAAAAATTATAAATGCTTTAGAAAATCGATCTGCTGCAATAATGCGTTTACAAAACTTTGAAGATAGATTTTTATATGTTGTCAAATATTTAGATAAAGATATTTCTCGTTATTTAATCGAGTCACAAGAAGCTATTAATTTTTATTATACTGTAGAGGAAAAAAGCACAGGAATTAAGATTTCATTCGCAATTATATATATAATTGTAGTCTCACTTTTATTGTTTATTTCTATTTCTATTGCAATTCGTTTTTCTTCAAGATTTTTTAGATCAATCAATAATCTTATATTAGCATCTTCATCAATTGGTGATGGTGATTTAAATATCAAAGTTCCGGAATTAAATACTGATAAAGATTTAGAAATTTTAAATAAGAATTTTAATCAAATGATTGATAGATTAAAAAATCAACAAGAAAAACTGTTAATTAATGAGAGACATGAAGCTTGGGGTAATTTAGCAAGAAAGTTAGCACATGAAATTAAAAATCCACTAACACCAATTCAATTAACTATTGATAGATTAAAAAGTAAATACTCATCTCAATTAAATAAAAATGATAATGAGAATTTTAGAGAAAATCTTAAAATTATAAATAATCAAATTAAGCAAATTGAAAAACTAGTTAATGAATTCTCTGATTTTGCAAGAATGCCTAAGCCTATATTTCAAAATAATGATCTAATTTCTTTGATGAATGATAATATAAAATTACTTCAAGAATTAGACACCTCTATCAATTTTAAGTTTATAAATAATGATCAAAAAATATTATTTAATTGTGATAAGGAGCAATTGAGTAGAGTTTTTTTCAATTTAATAAAGAATTCTATAGAAAGTATTCATCAAAAGTCAGAAAAAGTGACTGATTTTATGAAGAATATATCTATTGAATTAAATCAAACCAATGAACATATAAACCTAATTATTGATGACACTGGAATAGGATTCAAAAATTTGGATACTGATATAAAAAATATTTTAAACCCTTATTTTACAACAAAACAAAAAGGTACTGGTCTTGGATTGTCAATTGTAAACAAAATAATAAATGATCATAATGGTAATATTGAATTTGTATCGAAAAATGAAGGTGCGAAAATAAAGATTATATTCTTAAAATAATGAACACAGAAATTTTAATAGTCGACGATAATACTGATATACGAAATATCATTAATGAATTAATTATTGATGCTGGTTATAAAACAAGAATAGCAGCAAACTATAATCAGGCATTAACTGAAATTGATAAAAAATTACCCGATGTTGCAATTCTAGATGTTAAATTAGATAAAGGAGACAATGATGGTATTGAACTTTTATCTCACATTAAAACAAAAGATAAAGATGTGCCAGTTATAATGATTTCTGGTCATGCAAATATAGAAATGGCCATTAAGTCTTTACACTATGGGGCTTTTGAATTTATTGAAAAGCCTTTTGATCAAGAGAGATTGTTAAATTTTGTAAGTCGTGCAGTTGAAAATTTTAATTTAAGAAAACAAAATAAAGAATATGAAACCAAATTATTTTCATCTTATGATTTAATTGGAGATAGTAAAAATACAACAAATATAATTGACCAAATTAAAAAGATATCCTTGACTGAAAGTAGAGTATTTATAAATGGTCCGTCAGGTTCTGGAAAAGAATTAATTGCAAGAAAAATTCATAAAAATTCTTCAAGAAATAAAAATTCTTTTGTAATATTAAATGGAGCTTTACTTGATTCAAATAAATATGAACTGGAACTCTTTGGTGAAGAAAAAGATAATGGATCAATTTCATATGGCGCTCTTGAAAAAGCAAACAAAGGTACTCTTCTTATTGATCAGATTTCTGAAATCCCACTAGACATCCAATCTAAAATTTTAAGAGTTTTAACAGATCAAAAATTTAAAAGAGTAAATGGTAGTAACGATATTAGTGTTGATGTAAGATTAATTTGCTCTACCAGCAAAGATCTTAAAAAAGAAATTCAAATTGGAAATTTCAGAGAAGATTTGTTTCATAGAATTAATGTTTTTGAAATTAATATAGAACCTTTAAGTCAAAGAATTTCTGACATACCACTTTTAATAAAATATTTTTCAAAAAAAATTGCTCAAAATTATAATATAAAAGAGCTAAATATTGATGATAATAACAGTTATATTTTAAATCATGATTGGAAAGGTAATGTTAGAGAATTAAGAAATCTTATTGAAAGGATTGCAATTTTACAACCAGATACGAATGAAAAAATTTCTAATATTATTAAAGAGTCATTAAAAAACGATAATTTTAAAGATAATATTTCAGAAAATAGCCTATCTGTGCCATTAAAAGAGGCTAGAGAAAAGTTTGAAAAGGAGTATTTAACTATCCAACTTAAAAAATTTAAAGGAAATATTTCAAAAACAGCAAATTTTGTTGGTATGGAAAGAAGTGCTTTGCATAGAAAATTAAAAGGCTTGGGAATAAAAGAATTTAATTAGATGAACATAATCATTTGTGGTGCTGGAAGGGTAGGTTTTACTATAGCTAAACAGCTAAGTGAACAAGGTCACTCTATTACTGTAATAGATCAATCAAGTGATGATATTCAGAAAATTGACGACTCATTAGATGTTAAGGCAATTGTTGGAAAAGCTACATATCCATCTATTCTTGAAAAAGCGGATGCAACTGATGCTGACATGATCATTGCTGTTACCCGTAATGATGAAATAAATATGCTTATCTGTCAAATTGCATTTTCTATATTTAAAATTCCCAAAAAAATTGCAAGAATAAGATCTCAAGATTATCTAAATCCTAAATTTACAAGAGTTTATAATAAAGAAAATTTACCAATAGATGTTATTATTTCACCTGAACTTGAAATAGCAAATTCTATACAAAGAAAATTAGAGGCCCCAGGAGCGTTAGATAGTGTTCCTTTTGCTGATAATAAAATTAGGTTATTAGAAATTCAAATTAATGAAAATTGTAAATTAATAAATTTTAAATTAAATGAACTTACAAAAAAATATCCTGAACTAGATGCAAATATAATAGGAATTATAAGAGGAGATAAATTTTTAATACCGAAAAAAAATGATGACATTCAACAAAATGATAAGATTTATGTAATTATAAATTCTGCACAAATGTCTCAAACTTTAGAAGCATTTGGTCATAATGAGAAAATATCTAAAAAAATATTAATAGTTGGTGGTGGAAATATTGGATTTAATCTAGCTAAAAATCTTGAAGATACTTTAGATTCAGCAAGAGTTAAGATCGTTGAAAAAAGTAAAGATAGATCTGAGTTTCTCGCAAATGAACTTAATAATACAATTATAATTAATGGTGATGGGTTAGATGAAGAAGTTTTACTAGAGGCAAATCTAGAAGAAGCCGAAACTGTACTTGCACTAACTAATGATGATGAAGACAATTTAATGGTGAGTGTTCTTGTTGAAAAATTTGCAAAAGATGACAAGAAAACCGATGAAAAGAGAACAATGGCATTAATTAATAAACCTAATTACTCATTGTTACAAAGTTCACTTAAAATTGATGATTTAATTGATCCTAGAATGAATACAGTATCAAGCATTTTAAAACATATTCATAAAGGAACTATAGAAACCGCTTATACTATTCTTAATGGTGAGTATGAAGTAATTGAAGCTGAGGTAATTGAAACTTCAGAGTTAATAAATAAAGAATTAAAGAATTCTAATTTACCAGAAGAAATCAGAATAGGTGCTGTATTACGTGAAAATAAAGTAATTATACCCAGATCAAATTTTGTTTTTCAAAAAGATGATAAAGTGGTCTTTTTAGCAAAAAAAGAGTCAATTTCAGTAGTAGAGAACATATTTAGAATTAGCTCTATTTAATCAAATGTCTTTGTTTAGAGTAAAATATTTAAGTTTTTTTTTTGGATTAATTTCTATTTTTTCTTTTTTTAATATAATTTATTCATATTATTTTAACTTATATCTTAATTTAAATACGTATTACTTCAGTTTAATTCCATCAACATTAATAGCTTTCTTATTTTATAAATTAAAAACCAATGAAAGTAAGCCAACTATATTTGAAAAAATATTAACTGTTTTTTTAGGCTATATATTAATACCAATTATTTTATCACTACCTTTTTATTTTAGTATTTATAATTTAACATTTTTAAATTCATTATTTGAGTCTGTTTCAGGATTTACATCAACAGGATTTACAATATTTGATAATATTAAACAAATTGACCAAGGTTTGATTTTATGGAGATCTTCAATTCAATGGATTGGAGGATTATATTTTTTATTTTCTATTATTTTTTTAATTGATATTTATGATGATAGTTTAAAAAAATCTCTTACTAATTTTTTATCATTTAATAGTTCTGAAGTATTAAAACAAACAATTAAAATTTTTTTACTTTATTCAGCAATTACAGTATCAATTTTTATAATATTAAATATTTTTGGTATTAGGACTTTTAATTGTTTAAATTTGGCAATGACAATAATTTCATCAGGTGGGTTTTTACCTGATAATCAATTATCAACAATTCTTATTAGTGATACTCAAATAATTATTTTTTCACTTTTGATGCTTGTTTCTTTTTTTAGTATTTTTTTTATTTATAATTTAGTTTTTTTACGAAATAAAAATCTTAATTTTTTTTATGAAGATATTCATTTATTTTTATATTTTGTATTAGTTGTTACAATTTTTTTTATTTTTTTTAGTTTTGATAGTAAATTTACTTTTAGCTTCTTATCATTAGTAAGCAGTATTTCAAATATTGGTATTTCTCTTAACATAGATCAACCAGAATTAAATTTTATTTATTTGATATTAGTTATTATAGGTGGATCTTTCTTTTCAACTAGTTCAGGATTAAGATTTGTAAAGATTTACTCATTAACCAAATATTCTTTCAATCAAATTTTATCTTTTAGTAAACCTAAAAACATTTTTATGAATAAATTAATGTTTTCTAAAATTAATTTTGATTTTAAAGAAATTAATAAATATTTTCTAACTATAATAATATTCATAATTTCATTATTCATACTAACTTCACTTTTAAGTATTAGTGGTATTGATTTCGACAGATCTTTTAAATTGGCAATTTTGACATTAATGAATACGGTAAATTCATCTGCCTATGGAATAAGCGATTTTGATTTTTACAATTTACATTTTTTAACTAAATATTTTCTGATATTTTTCATGATAATAGGAAGGGTTGAACTTTTATCTTTATTGTTGATAGCAAAAAAATTTCTTTTTAAATATTAATTAAGTATTATATATGTATCAGTATTTCATTATTGCGCCCTTAGCTCAGCTGGATAGAGCATCGGTTTTCTAAACCGAGGGTCGGAGGTTCGAATCCTCCAGGGCGCGCCATTACTCCATTTTTCACTGTTATTATTTAAATATTTATGCTTGACTAGAATTAGTCTAAATAAGCTTTTACAAATTAATTTTTCTTGAAGAGTATTTTCTTACATGCTTAAATTAAGAATATTCAAAATACGTTTTGAATTATTTGTTAACAAATAAAAATAACTAAAAGGAAGAATAATGTTTAAATACTTAAAACAATTAACTTCTTTAGTAGCTATGGTTGCTGTGTTGTTTACTTTTACAACAGAGACAATGGCTGCTAAAAAATCTAAGACACTTAAAAACACTCAGAAGAAGGGTTTTGTAAGATGTGGAGTATCTCAAGGTCTACCTGGATTTTCTAATGCTGATGCTGCAGGAAATTGGACTGGTGTTGACGTTGATGTATGTAGAGCTGTAGCTGCTGCAGTATTAGGTGATGCAAACAAAGTTAAGTTTACACCACTAAGTGCTAAAGAAAGATTTACTGCTTTAACTTCAAATGAGATTGATATCTTATCAAGAAACACAACTTGGACTCTTTCTAGGGATGCTGACATCGGACTTACTTTCGTAGGAGTAAACTTCTATGATGGTCAAGGTTTTATGGTTAGAAAAAATTCTGGATATTCATCTGTGAATGATTTCAAAAACGGTATTTCTGCATGTACAAACTTAGGAACAACGACTGAGCTTAATATGAGAGACTTCTTTAATTCAAAAGGAATTTCTTATGAGCCAGTAACTTTTGAAAAAGCTGACGAAGTTGTTGCTGCGTATGATGCTGGAAGATGTGATACATACACAACTGATAAATCTGGTTTAGCTGCTCAAAGAATTAAATTGAGTTCTCCAGATGATCACATAGTTTTACCTGAAACTATTTCAAAAGAGCCATTAGGCCCTGTTGTTAGACAAGGTGATTCTGTATGGGAAGATATCGTAAGATGGTCTTTAAATGTAATGATCGAAGCTGAAGAGTATGGTGTTAATTCTGCTAATGCAGATTCAATGAAAACTTCAGATAATCCTGCTGTAAAAAGATTAGTAGGTGCTGAAGGTGAATTAGGAGCTGCTTTAGGTCTAGATAATGATTGGAGTTTAAGAATTATCAAGCAAGTTGGTAACTACGGTGAAAGCTATAAAAGAAATATTGCTGACACTGGAATTCTACCTGACAGAGGTCCAAATGAATTATGGACTAAAGGTGGAATACTTTATGTACCACCAGCAAGATAATTTATATCTTTAAATAAAACTTAAAAAGGGCTAGATTTTTCTAGCCCTTTTTTTTATAAGTCTTGAATTATTGTGAATATAAAAAAATTATTACCCCAATTACTTACACTTCTAGTTGTAATTCTAATATTTGGATTTTTTTCTTATAATGCACAAGTAAATATGGAAAATAGAGGCATAACTTTTGGTTATGGTTTTTTATCGCAAGAATCCTCTTTTGATGTACAATTTTCATTAATTGAATTTGATGGTTCACATTCATATTTTAGAGCATATCTAGTTGGTTTATTAAATACTATTTTAGTTTCAGTTATAGGAATTATATTTGCAACTATAATTGGTATTGTTGTAGGAATTGCCAGATTATCAAATAATTATTTAATAGAGAGAACTGCTGCAGTTTACGTAGAATTTTTTAGAAATATACCTTTGTTATTACAAATATTTTTTTGGTATTTTGCAGCTTTAAGAGCACTTCCATTACCTCAAGATGCAGAACCTATGTTTGGAGTTTTTTTTCTTACTATAAAGGGTTTTTTTGTTCCTGCTTTTGTTTGGAATAACTTAGATATTTTTATTTATTCAGTAGTTGCTGCAGTAATTTCAATTATTTTCATTAGAATTTATGCAAGAAAAAAACAAGAAAAAGATGGTGTTCAAACACCAGTTTTATCAATTTCAATAGGATTATTGTTAATTTTACCTATTTTAAGTTTTTTATTTGGTGGTGTTGATACGTCTATTGAAGTTCCTGTTATAAAACAATTATCTCAATCCGGTTTCACTTATGAAGGTGGAATAAAATTACCACCTGAATTAATATCTCTAGCATTAGCTTTATCTTTATATACAGCTACTTTTATTGCTGAATGTGTTAGAGCAGGTGTTCAAGGAGTTAGTAAAGGTCAAAAAGAGGCAGCAGCCTCAATAGGACTAACCCCAAATCAAGTGTTAAAACTAGTTGTAATGCCACAAGCATTAAGAATAATAATACCTCCAACTACTAATCAGTATTTGAATTTAACAAAAAATTCATCCCTTGCAGCAGCGATCGCCTATCCAGATTTAGTTCTTGTATTTGCGGGTACTGCATTAATGCAGACAGGAAGAGCAATCGAAATTGTTTCGATTACAATGTTAACTTATTTATCGTTAAGTATATCGATTTCAATATTTATGAATTGGTACAATAAAAAAATAGCTATTAAAGAAAAATAATGAATAAACTAAATTTTTTACAACCAGATAAAAATAATCTTTATACATATTTGTATACAGGAATAATTTTAGTTTCACTTAGTATCTTTATTGTTTTTTTGAACTCTTTTTTTAGTAAAGATTTAACTTCATTTTTACCTGGAACAATTAGTTTTCTTTTGCCATTAATCTTAGGCTTTGTGGGATTACATTTAATTAGAATTGAATATTCAGGTATAAAATTTTTAGATGTAGTTAATAAAAATATTAATACCAATAGTTTTAATGCTTTTTTATCATTATTAATTGTATTTGTTGTTATTAAATCACTTCCACCATTGTTAAGTTGGTTTATTTTAGATGCAAGTATTGCCGGAGACTCAAAAGACGTATGTACAGGTACTGGAGCTTGTTGGACTTACATCAAAATTTGGTTTAACAGATTTATGTATGGAATGTATCCTAATGCCGAACAGTGGCGTATCAACCTATCATTTATAGCTTTAGCTTTTCTCGGAACTATAGGTTTTTTTGCTACAGAAAAATTTAAAAAATATCTAACACTTT
>CACFMU010000006.1:0-35826 GCA_902567435.1 uncultured Pelagibacteraceae bacterium | reverse complement strand
CTGCCATAATGCTGGCTATGGAGTCATTAAATTTACCTGCAGGTAGTGAAGTTATAACTCCAGCATTAACATTTTCTACTACTGTAGCATATATCGTAAAAAATAAACTAATTCCGGTGTTTGTAGATGTTGATGAGGCAACTTATTGTATAGATCAAAGTAAGATAAAAAATTTAATTTCTAAAAAAACTAGAGCTATTATAGCTCCACACTTAATAGGTAATATTGTCAATTGGAAAAAATTATCTCCACTGTTAAAAAAAAATAATATTACTATCATCGAAGACTCGGCTGACACTCTTGGGGCAATACACAAAGGTAAATCTACTGGACACTATACAGATATTAGTGTCACTAGTTTTTATGGTTCACATATCATCAACTGTGCTGGTAATGGAGGTATAGTATGCTTTAATAATAAAGACCAATATGTTAAAGCTAAATTGTTGAGATCATGGGGAAGAAGTTCTTCTCTTTTTGATGAAACTTCAGAAAAAATTGAAAATAGATTTAACATTAAGTTAGATGGAATTCCATATGATAAAAAATTTGTATTTGAGACTATTGGGCACAATCTTGAACCTTCAGAACTAGGAGCTGCTTTTGGCTTAATTCAATTAAAAAAATTAAATAGAAATTTAAATAAAAGACAAACAAACTTCAATATTCATACGAAGTTTTTGAAAAAATATTCTGATTATTTCATCCTACCTAAACAATTACCCGAATCAAAATCTGGTTGGTTAGCTTACCCTATAACTATTAAAGATAGTGCTCCTTTTTCAAGAACTGATATGCAAATTTTTCTTGAAAAAAGAAATATTCAAACAAGAGTAGTTTTTACTGGAAATATATTAAGACAACCTGGGTTTAAAAATATTAAAATGAAAAAAAGTAAAAAAGGTTACCCAGAAGCTGATAAAGTAATGAGGAATGGTATTTTAATAGCTTGTCATCATGGCTTAGACAAAAATATGATGAAACATATTCACAAATCAATTGACTTGTTTATTTCATCTAAGGTCAATTAAATTTAAATTCCATAACAAGAAATATTATGAAAACAATACTTATTACTGGTGGAGCTGGATACATAGGAAGCCATATTGTTGAACAATTAGTGAATATAAATCATAATGTCGTTATATTAGATAATCTTTATACAGGTTATAAATTATTAGTTAACACCAAAGCAAAATTTATTAAAGGAGATATTAAAAATATCAAACTTTTGAGAAAAATTATAAAAGAAAATGAAATTGAAACAATATTTCACCTTGCGGCCTTATTAAATGTTAGTGACGCAGAAAAAAATAAAAAAAAATATTATCTAAATAACATTGTCGGAACTTCAAATCTTATCAAAAGCTGTGAAAATTCAAGTGTAAAAAATTTTATATTTTCTTCATCTTGCTCAATATATGGAACTGTAAAAGGAGCAGTAAGTGAAGAAAAAAAACCTAATCCTCAAGGATATTATGCTTTTACTAAATTTAAAAGTGAGCAATTAATTAAAGAAAATTCAAAAAAATTTAACTACAAATATGCGATCCTAAGATACTTTAACGTAGCCGGAGCAAGCCCTTCTGGTAAAGTAGGTGAAATTCAAAAATCACATGGGCATTTATTTAAAAACATTGCAGCAGAATCTTTAAAAAATAAACCATCAATTAACATTTTCGGAGATGATTATAAAACTAAAGATGGAACGTGTATTAGAGATTATATACATGTTTCTGATCTTGCAGATATACATATAAAGAGTATAGATTTTTTAAATAAAAAATCTAAATCATTTACAATTAATTGCGGGTATGGAATTGGTTATTCAGTATTAGATATAGCTAACTTGTCAAAAAAATATATCAAAAAAATAAAAATTAATTTTACTAAAAAACGTTTAGGAGATGTTGATCAAGTTTATGCCAAAATTGAAAAATTAAAAAAAATATTAAAATGGAAACCAAAACATAATAATATAGAACACATTCTAAAAAGCTCAATTAAATGGGAAAAGAAATTATCTAAATTAAATAAAAAATTATGATCAAGAATAAAATTTTTCAAGACTCAATTTTAATAATTTTTTTTTCCAATTCTGCGAATTTAATAAATATGCTTATTCAGATTCTATTGAGTAAAGAACTTAATTATTCTGATTTTAGTCTTTATTATTCTTTAATTGCTCTAATTAGTTATTTCATAATTCCTGCAGCCACTATTGGTATGTATTTGCAAAAAAGATTTTTTGATTTAATAAAAAAAAATAAAGATATCTATTTATACTTTTGGATTTCATCCAAAAAAATATTTGTTTTTTTTTTAATTCTTTTTTTAATTTTTTTAAGTTCTTTAAAAACAATGCAAGAAAGTTTTAACAATGAAAATTTATATGTTTTTTTTAATTTTTTTTTAGTTCTTACTTTAATAATCTATATGAATTGGCCTATATCAGTAAATATTGCTTTCAAGAACTATAAAATAAATTCAATTATTTATTTTTGCACTAGCTCTTTAAAGTTATTAAGTATTTTTTTGTTATTTTATATATTTAATAGATCTAATCTTACGTGGGTAGTAAATATTAATTTATTATTTACATTCTTATTAACTTTTTTTTATTTTATACCTCATAAGGAAAATTATATAAAAAAAAATAACCAAATTAAAAAAATAAGTAATAAAATTTTTGATAATGACTTTAAATATTATGTTATTCATTCACTACTAATTCCTTTAATTTTATGCACCGATATACTGATCGCAAAAATTTACTTCACTCCAGCAGATGCTTCTAAGTATATTATTGCCTCTAGCTTAAGCAAAATTGTATTTTTTATTACCTCTGGCTTATACTCAATGATATTTAATGAAAGCTTAGGATTTTCTAAAAAAAATATTATAATAACAACATTTCTTAGTTTGTGCATAAGCTTTATTACAATGATGGGTTTTATTTACTTTGGTAATTATATAATTGAATTTATTTATGGAGAAAAATTTGAGGGTTCACATAAATATCTTATTTTTTTATCTGGGGCCATGTTTGTAATTTGTTTGTGTAAAATACTCTGTGATATTTTAATAGGACAAAAAAAATTTGGATTTATCAAATATCAAATTCTATCTTATTGCTTTTTTATATATTTAATGACAAATCATTTTACAGAATTGGTAGACTTGGCAAGAAATGTTTTTCTAACATCTTTATTTCTTTTAATTTTCACTATATTTTTTGCTACAAAGAATTACTATAACAATAAAAATTTCGCTATACATAAGCTTTAATTTTTAACAATACAACTAAGATGATTAAACCATTCAAAATGAAATCTAAAATTTATTCTGATAGAAGGGGAAAAATTTTTGAAAATAATATTTATTATAAAAAAATAAATTATATATATTCAATTACAAGTATTTCAAAAAAAAATGTTTTAAGAGGTTTTCATTTCACAATTGGAGGTGAATATAAAATTTTGACGGTTTTGAAGGGTAGAATCATAGACTACTGTCTTAAAATTGAAAAGAATAAACTGGAAAAATATAAATTTATAGTTTGCCAAGGAGAAAGTTTATTTGTACCAAAATACTTTGCTCATGCATATCTTTGTTTAGATAATGAAAATGTAATCAGTTATCATTTATCAGAAAGTTATAATTCCAAAAATAAAAAGATTTTGAAATGGAATGATCCAAATTTAAAAATTAATTGGAAAATAAAAAATCCAATCTTATCAAATCCTGATAAAAAAGGTGAGAGTTTGCTAGTATGCCAAAAAAAATATTTTTAACTGGATCTTCAGGTAATCTTGGTCAAAAATTACTTAACCAAAAAACAAATTTTAAAATTCTGGCACCATCAAGTTTAGAAGTGAATATTTTAAAATTAAATGATATTGAAACTTATTTAAAAAAAAATAAACCACAATATATATTACATGCTGCGGGCTTATCAGACCCTATGATTCAGCATGAAAAAAAAATAAACGAAAGTATAAAAAAAAATATAATAGGTACTGCAAATTTATGTATTGCTGCAAATAAATTTAATATTAAATTAATTTATACTTCAACAAACTTTGTTTACCCTGGAACTAAAGGAAATTATTCCGAAAAGGATGCTTTACTGCCATTTAATAATTATGGATGGAGCAAACTTGGAGGTGAGTGTAGCGTAATGATGTTAAAAAAATATTTAATCATTAGGTTATGCTTAGCAAAAACACCTTACAAACATAAATTTGCTTTCTCAAATTATATTACATCTTTTATGTCTGATATTCAGGTTGCTAAATTAATTTTTAATCTTATTGATCAAGATGGTATAATAAATATTGGAGGAAAAACTCAATCTGCATTTAATTATGCTATCTTTGAGGGAAATAAAGTTGTAAGAAAAACTCTTAAAGAAAAAAATTCACTAAAAATAGGCTCTAACACAAGTATTAACACTGTAAAGTTAAAAAAAATATTAAAAATAAAAAAATGAATAAAACCTTCTTAGATCTTGGACGTCAACCTTTGGCAAATAGACTCTTAACAAAAAACAATTTACATAAAAAAGAATTTAAATTTCATCTTAAGGTTCAATTTAATACAAAAAACTATTTAGTTTCTCTCAAAAATACTGTTTCTTCAAAAAAAATGTTTAATAATAATTATCCATATAGATCTTCATCATCAAAAACTATCAGCAAAGAATACAAAAAACTTAGTCATAAAATCAAAAAATATATGAAACCAAAAAGAGTTTTGGAAATTGGCAGTAATGACGGAACTTTTCTTAAATATTTTAACAAAAAAAATACTGTAGGCGTGGAACCTGTTAAAAAGCATGCAAGAATAACTAAAAAGGTTGGTTTTTTTACATATGATAACTTTTGGAATTCTTATTTAGCTAAAAAAATTTATAAAAAATACAATGGGTTTGATCTAATTTTTTCAGCCAATACTATAAGTCATATTCACAATTTAGATGAATCATTAAAATCAATCAAAATACTTCTTAATAAAAAAGGTACATTTATTTTAGAGGATCCTTCTCTAATTAAAGTTATATCAAATAATGCATATGATCAATTTTATGATGAGCATATCTATGTTTTTTCAACTTTAGCACTCAAAAAAATTTTAAATAACCACAAACTTGAAATATTTAAAATAGAAAATATTGATACACACGGAGGATCCAATAGATATTATATTTGTAGATTTGGAGATAAGAAGATTCAAAAATCAGTAAAAAAGAATATTCAAGAAGAAAAAAAATCAAAATTAGATAAGTTTATATCTTATAAAAATTTTGCAAATAGAGTCTATTCTTCAAAAAAAAATCTTAAAAATATTTTATCTAATTTAGAAATAAAGAAAAAAAAAGTTATTGGTTATGGTGCATCAGCAAAATCTACTTTGATTTTAAATTTTTGTGGATTATCAAAAGAACATATTTCTTATTTTACTGATAGTACAAAAGATAAACAAGGAAAGTATATCCCAGGAACAAACATACAAGTAAAAAAACAACCAAAAAAAATATCGCTAGACACATCTTATGCTTTTTTAGGAGCTTGGAATTTTTATAAAGAAATAAAAATAAAAGAAAAAAAATTTTTAGATAGAGGTGGTAAATTTATTACACATATACCATACGCAAGAATTTTAAAATAATGATTGATAACAATTTACATAAATTACTAGATAAAAAATTTATAGGAGAATCTAACCTTATTATTAAAGTTAAAAAAAATGATAAAACTTTTAATGCTGGTCAATTTTTTAGTTTAGGTATTCCTAATTTACCAATTAATAGAGAATATTCGGTATGTAACAGCGCAAAAGATGATTATATTGAATTCTTAATTAGATACGTTGAAGGTGGAACGCTCACACCAAAATTTTTTAATTCTAAGATCGGTGAATATGTTAAGGTATTAGGTCCTTATGGTGAATTTTATTTGAGAGACTTTGATAAAACCAAAAAATATTTATTTATTGGAACTGGCACTGGTATTGCACCTTTTTTATCAATTATAAAAACACATAATATTGAAAATTATAAAATTATGCATGGTATAAGGGAATTAAAAGACAAAATAGACGGTTTGGATTCAGATAAATATGAAATATATTTAACAAGAGAAAAATGTTTAAATCAAAATAACGTTTTTGAAGGTAGAGTAACAAATTATATTAAAGAAAAATTAAATAATATCGATAATAATAACTTATTTTTTTTATGTGGTAACAGTCTTATGGTAAGTGAAGTTCATGAAATTCTAATAACAAATAATATAAATAACAATCAAATTTTTTCGGAGATATTTTTTTAATGAAAATCTCAATAAGTTACCCCCCAATAGTTAATGATCGTGGACAAAAAGCAATGGTATCACAAAATAGAAATGTTCAATATTTTTCAGTGCCAACATACCTATTACCAGTAACTCACGCTCAAGCAGCAACGTTATTAAAAAAAAATGGATTTGAGGTAATTTGGGATGATGGGAATTCACAATTAAAAAGTTATGATTTATGGATAAGGGATTTAATAAACTCAAAACCAGATTTAATTGTATTTGAAAGTACTACTCCAGTAATGAAATTCATGTGGGAAACAATTAATAAAGTAAAATTAGCTTTACCAAAATCAATAATAATAATGACTGGCTATCATTCAATGAGAATGCCTGATGAAACTTTTGAAAATTCTAAAACAGATATAGTAATGCTTAGCAATCATATTGATTTTGTATTATTGAAAATTGCAAATAGTTTAAAAGTGAACAAAAATGTAAACGATCTAAATATTGACGGTATTGCATTAAGAAAAAATGATAAAACAGTCAAATTGAGTTTTAAGAAAGTAGAAAATATTAATAATTCTGAATTAATTGATAGGGATTTAATTAAATGGAAAAATTATGCTTATGAAAATGGAAATTTTCTTCAAACACCTGGTACTTATGCTTCTAGTGTCATAAGAGACTGCTCCTTTGGAAAATGTACTTTTTGTAGATACAATGGTCCTGAACTTTCATTTTCAATTATGAATGTTAAGAAAAGTGTTGATGAATATGAAAGATTAATAAAAGATTACAAAGTAAAGGAAATATTTGATGACTCAGGAGTTTGGTATAGGGGAAAAGATGCAAGAGATTTTGCTAATGAAATTATAAAAAGGGGATTACATAAACAAGGATGTTATTTTGGATTTAATACTAGATTTGAATATTTAGATGAAGAAACCATAGAATTATTAGGTAAAGCAAATTTTAGATTTGTACTTTTGGGATTAGAGTCTGGAAGTGACTATACTTTGAATAAATTAAAAAAAGGATACACTAGAGAAACTGTTTTGAATACATTGAGATTATTAACGAAACATGGAATGCATCCACATTTAACTATAATGGTTGGATATTATTGGGAGACGCAAGAAATGTTAGATGAAACAGTAAGTTTTGTAAAAGAGATTATGCTAGGCGGACTGGCAAGAACTTTGCAGGTCACGCTTTGCACTCCTCTTGATTACACTCCTTATCACCAAGAATGTATTGATAACGATGTATTATTAGTATCAGATTATAATGATTTTGATATGAGCAGATTAATTGTTAAAACACCAATTCCTCATCAAAATTATTATGACGCAGTAAAAGAAATGTACTATATCGCTTTAAGTCCAAAATTTATATTAAGGCAGCTACTTTTCTTGGGAACTTTTAAAAAGAAAAATTTTCAATTTCTATTTACTTATGGACTTAGAGCTTTGAGAAGGGTTAGGCAACATGTATTTAATCTTACAAAAAGTCACAAAATAAGCTTAGCTGAAAGTAATCAAAAAAAATAAAGTTTATTATGAAGTTTGAAATTGTTACTCCATGTAAAAATGAGGAAAAAAATATATTTAAATTTTATAATACAATAAAAAACATACTTGTAGATTATGATTATAATATTAAATTTGTAGACGACGGAAGTGATGATAATACCTGGAATGAAATTAAAAGAATTTGCAATCAAGATAAAAATATATCAGGTATAAAGCTTTTAAAAAACTATGGAAAAGAAAACGCAATTACAGCTGGTATACAAGATAATATTGAAAATTTTGACTTCAAAATTGTCATAGATTCAGATTTACAACATCCAGTAGAAATTATTCCTCAAATGATTGAGCGTTGGCAAAACGGTGAAGTATTAATAAATACTTACAGGGAAAAGTTTCAAGAGGGATTTTTAAGAGAATTGGGATCATCAATGTTTTATTTTTTTATGAAAAAATTTTCAGATGTAAATATAATAACAAAATTAACTGATTTTATGCTTCTGGATAAATCTATATTGAATAAATATGCACAAATCAGTGAAAAAAATAAAACTTTTAGAGCTACAATTAATATAATTCAACACTCAAAAAATCCAATTAAGATTAAAATAAATAATAGAAATAATGATGAAAGCAAATTTAAATTTACAAATTTAATTAGATTTGCTGTTACAACATTTACATCTTTCTCTATATTTCCACTAAAAGTAGTTGGATATATAGGTTTATTTCTTTCAACAATTTCAATATTAGCTATTCCAATGTTATTTTTCTTAAATTTTTTTAAAATAATTCCAATTTCTATTCAAACAATAATAATTGTTTTATTAATTTTTCTTAATGGATTAATACTTATCAGTAATGGAATACTAGCAATATATATATCTAAAATTTATGATAATGTTAATGCAAGGCCAGATTATATTATTGAGAAAAAAATATAATTTAAAATATCAAAGTAAACTTTTTATATATTTTTTATATTCATTATCGGGATATTTTGTTAAAAGCCTTAACAAATTTTTTTTAGATATCCACTTATTTCGAAAAGCAATTTCTTCAATGCAGCCAATATTTATATTTTGTCTTTTTTGAATTACAGAAATCATATTTGAAGCATCTAAGTAACTTTGAAATGAACCAGCATCCATCCACGCATTACCTCTATTCAACATCAGCTCTTTAATTTGTTTTTTTTTAATTAAAATCCTATTTAAATCAGTTATTTCTAATTCACCTCTTTTTGAGGGTTTAAGCTTTTCAGCAATACTTATTGCCTGATTTTTATAGAAATAGAGACCAGTCACTGCTTGATTTCCAATGAATTTTTTTGGTTTTTCAATAATATCTATAATTTTATTATTTTTCTTACTTACTACTCCATAATCTTGAGGATTTGAAACGCGGTAAGTAAAAATACTAGATTTGTTGCTCTTTTTTGCTTGAGCTAATAACGAGGTAAGATTATTTCCATAAAATATATTATCACCTAATATCAAGCAAAAGTCAGACTTGCCAATGTTTCTTTTTGATAATAATAGTGCTTCCGCAATACCTCTTGGCTTTTCCTGTATTATATAGTTAAATTTCAATCCAAGTTCGACCCCGTCTCCTAATAGTTTTTTATATAAATTTACAAAATCTTTTGATGTAATAATGTTTATTTCTCTAATCTTGGATAACATAAGAATTGACAAAGAATAATAGATCATTGGTTTATCAAATATAGGCAATAACTGTTTAGAAATTACTTTTGTTAATGGATATAAACGAGTACCGTTTCCTCCTGCTAGTATAATACCTTTAACATTTTTCATTTTAACTCTCCTAGATTATTTAAATACCAAAAAATTGTTTTTTTTAAATTTTGCTCAAATTGTTTACCAAATGAAATATTTAATTTTTTTTGAATTTTAGAGGAATTTATCCCATATCGTAAATCATGTGCGGCCCTATCCTTCACAAAAGATATTAATTGAGAGTATTTTTTTTTATTTTTTCTGGGCTTTATATTGTCTAAAATTTTACAAATTTTTTTAACTAAATCTATATTTTTGATTTCTGAGTTACCTCCTATGTTATAGGTCTCTCCAATCTGTCCTTTTTTAAGTAAATTGAATATTGCTTTACAATGATCTTCTACATACAGCCAATCTCTAATATTTAATCCCTTTCCATAAATTGGGATTTTTTTTTCACTTAATGCGTTTAATATTATTTTAGGTATTAATTTTTCTTTATTTTGAAATGGACCAAAATTATTAGAACAGTTTGTGGTGATTATTGGTATTTTAAATGTTTTATTCCATGCCCTAGAAATCAAATCACAAGATGCTTTCGATGCTGAATATGGATTATTAGGAAAAAACTTATTTGTTTCTTTGAATTTTTTTTCTGTATTTTTTAAAGATCCATAAACTTCGTCTGTACTAATATTAACAAATAACTTTATATAATTAATATCTTTATTCATAGAAAATCTTACAGTTTCAAGTAAAGATGAATACTCAAGGGTGTTATTAATAATAAATTGTTCAGGTCTAATAATTGAATTATCTACATGAGTTTCTGCAGCAAAATTGATTATATACTCAGGTTTATGTTTTATTAAAATTTTTGAAACTGAATTTTTATTACCTATTGATGTCTTATAAAAATTATAATTTTTATATTTTAAAAATTTTTTATTACAACTTTTATTAGCGCTATAATCAATCTTGTCTATGTTTATAACATTAACATTTCTATCTAAACAATATTGAACAAAATTTAAGCCAATAAATCCTAAACCTCCAGTAATTAAAATCTTCATATTAAAATTTTTTTTTTGATACAATGTGTCTAGATAAAATATTCTCTTTTGTCCAGTCAACAATAATTCTAGAAATCTTTCTTGGAATTATCAAACAATAAATTGCAATAAACCAAAAGAAAATATTTAAAATATTTTTTGGCCAATATCTTACAAGTATATAAATCTCATTAATTAATATTCTATATGTTGAATAATTTTTGATCTGAAGTAATCCTACATGATTGGTTGAACAAATATGCTTTAATCCCCATTTATATAGTTTAAAATTATCCTTAAAAATTTTTTTATACATATTAATCCACGTTAAAGTTGGAGAAATATTATATATTTTTGAGATATGCCTTGTTTGACTTTTCTCAACTCTAACAGCAATATTTTGATGTCTGTAAAAACAAATATCATAATCTCTAGCTACCTGAGCAAAGGAATGAATATGAGTTGTAAAAACATGACTCTTGTGAGGATAAACCTTTAAATATTTTTTTCTAAAAGCAAGACCACTAATTTGGCCAGCTGTCTCAAAAGTTTTATAAAATAATTTCCAATTTTCTGAGATATTAAAAATTAAATTTTTTTTTGAAATAGGATTAATTTCCCTAACAATATTTTTAGGATCCTTAAAAAACCAAAAATAAGGTCTAGTAATTAAACCAACATTTAAATTTTTTCTAAATATTTGATTATATTCAATGAATGTTCTTTTTTTTAATATATCGTCATCAGCCATTAAAAAAATCACATCACCATTAGCAACTTTAAAAAGATTATATAAATTTCGACAAACTCCTAAATTCTTTTTATTTTTAATCAATTTAATTTTTTTATTGTTATATGATCTGATTAATCTATTTAGAAAATTAATCTCATTTAATTCATTGGGTGGATTATCGTCCCCTATTATTATTTCATAGTTAAGATAATTTTGTTTTATAATTGAATCAACTGCGTACTTAATATATTTTTTTGATTTATAGGCTGGTATTAAGACAGAAAATTTCATTAATTACAGAATAGATTTCTGATATACCTTATCTGTTTCATTTATCAATTTTTTATGTGTAAAAAATCTAAGTCTTTTAGTTCCTTTTTTTATTAGTTTTCTTTTTAATAAATTATTTGTAATGATTTCTGTTATCGCATTTTTAATTTCTTCTACTTTAAAAGGATTTATTAATAAAGCTGCATTATTAGCGATCTCTTTGGTAGCACCATATTTACTTGTTATTACTGGTAATTTTGTAGCAAATGCCTCAAGTATCGGATATCCAAATCCTTCATTAAGTGATGGAAATATTAAAAGTTCAGATTTTTTATAATATGTTAATAAAGTACTATCAGAGATATTGTTTAAAAAAATTACTTTATTTATTTTAATTAATTGTTTCAATAATAAGTTTTCTTCAGGTAAAATTAAGCTAATTTTTCCAATCACTATTAATTTATAATTTTTAAAAATTGCTTTATCTAATAGTATTAAAGCTTTTAAAACTCTTAATAAATTTTTTCTAGGTGAAATTGTACCAACGAATAATAAATATTTGTCTTTTTTGATTAATTTTTTGTCATTTAAAAAAATTGTTTTCGGTGCATTATATACAACATTAATCTTGCTGCTCTTTATTCCTAATAGATTGAGTTTGTTAGCACTAAAATTAGAAACTGTTATTATTTGATCGGAATATTCCATACCTTTTAAAAAAATTTTTTTATAAAATATTTTTCTAAAGAAATTTTTTTCCCATTCAGGATGTTCTAACGGTATAATATCATGAATCGTGCTTATAACAGGTGTTGTTTTGGAATATAAAAATCGATGATCAGTAATATGAATTAAATCTATGTTAGATTTTAATTTGAAATCAATTTTTGCAAATTGATTTGCTATAGCATAAAAAGAATAAGGATATCTTGTCCAAAAATTATATTTTCTCTCAAATGCAACTTTTTTAATTTTATAAATTTTTGAAAAATGTTTCGATAAGGATTTCGTATAATAAAAAATACCATCTTTAATATCCCTGTTAAAAGTGGTGCTACTGATAAGTATTTTCTTTTTTTTCATAAACTAGATATCTTTTATTTTTAATTATTAAATTATAAGAAGAGTGAATTATATTTTTTTTAAATATATGATATTTTTCGTTAAATTCTTTCTGACTACTATGTGATCCAGACATAAAAGTGTTTTTTTCAATATTTAAAATTATTAGATCACACTCTTGTTTTTTGTTAAAATTAATAAAGTCTATATTTTTTCTATAAACTTCTAAAATAAAAGGACCATTATTTATACAAATATTACTCTGCTTTATCTCTTTAGAATTCAAACTTAAATATTGTTTTAATTCATTATTTGAAGTTAAGCCTTCATTGAGGTAATTTTTATAATTATAAGTACCAGCTGATGTTTTTGACCAAAAATTAATAGAGAATGGATAAATACTATTAGCAACAATAAGACTACAAAAACCTGCAATAATTAATTTTTTGTTTAAATTATAAATTTTAATATTTGTTTTTTTTAATTCTACTAAAGTAAAAATCATCGACATCATGCAAATAATAAATAAATCATTTGCGTAATGACCTGTTAAATCATAATGATAAGGTTCTGTAGATATCAATATTTTAATAATTGATGGTATTCCAATTATTAAAAAACTAATTTTTTGTATAAAAAAAATACCAAACAATAAAATAAAAAAATAAAAGAAAAAAATTTTTTTAATCTCAAAAAAAGTAATTAAAAAATTTGAAATACTAATTTCTTTTAATAGAATATATGCAGTATTATCTCCAAAAACTGAGGATGGAGAATTAATCGAGTTATTTGCTAAAAGGAAATAAAAAACAATTATAAAAAGAACTATGAATAGAGAAAATAATAAAATTTTTTTTGTTTTTTTTTTAAAAAATACAAGACTAGCAAATGCAGCAGTTAAAATATAAACCTCACTTACAAAACATAGTAATATTAGAAAAATTACAACTTTTTTTTCATCTTTAATCAAATGAAAATAAAATGCATATGCTAAAATTGGAAGCACTAGTGTATCTATATGAAAACCAAGTATATCTACAAAGCCGATGATTGGGCTAAATAAAAAAAATGTAATAATAAAAAAAATCATTTTATTATCAAAGTTAATTTTTTTACATATTAGATAAATCGGTATTGTAGTAAATGTTATTAATAAACTTTGAATTAAAAAAATTAAGTGAAAGCTTTTAAATAATTTAAAAATATAAATTAAAAAAATATTCAAAGGTCTGAAATGACCATGATGAAAATAATGATTAACTAGTTCTATAAAACTAAAGTTACTAGTTTTATTAATTTCATTTAAAATAAGACCAGCATCAAAAAATTCATAATTTCCAAAACTCATCTTTGAAAATTTTAAAATTATTAGAAAAAATAAATAAGTAATTATCAAAAGAGGAATAGATAATTTGCCAAAAATATTTATTGAATTATTTTTAACTTTATATTTAGGAAGAAAATGAATTATATAAAAAAAAATGAATGGTAAAAATATATATCTTGAAATATTTATAATATTTAATTCATTCATTTTTTAATTTATCCTCAAAGGCTAATATAAATATAATAAATGAGAATAATATGATTGATATAAAATAAGTAGCCGTTGAAACAAAAAAGTCACTATATTTTTGTAAAAATAAATTATAAGAATTAATCAAAATGAAAAAAACTAAATAAAAATAAAAATAAAAATTATAATTTTTAATTTTAATAGGAAACTTTTTACGGAAATATACAAACAAAGTAAGCAAAGCAAATAATATAATTACTGTAATTTGCAAATATACAAATTTGGATACACTTCTTTCAAAATTTATACTATCTATTTTTAATATATTATTATTTTCATCTAAAATAACATTTCCATCATAATGGATTAAATTACTCCAAGTAAAATCTAATGTTGAAATACCTTCAGATTTTAATTGTTGGAATTGAGATGCTGTCATATTTGTGATAAAAAAGTTTCTATCAGATATTGAGGAGTTATAAGGCATATCCTTTAAAATTAATTGATCATAATTGTAGGATTTATTATTAATTTTCAAAATTTGTTTATTATAATAATAACTACTAATTTCTTCATATATCTTTTTATTATCAAGGTGATCAAACCAACTATGAAGAGAAATACTATAATGTTTTGGATTTATGTTTTTAATGCATTCATTAAGATCAATAAGCAAAAATCCATTATTTAAACTTCTATAATAATCTTTTAAAACAAAATCTAGAGCGTAAAAATTTTCACCATTTTTAATTTCAATTAAATGACTTAGTTGTTTGTAAAGCTGATTTTCATCAATTTCATTATTTAAAAAATTATTTAAAATATTTGATATATTATTTTTATTTTTTATAGCAAAAATTTTTGCGTGAAATTTATTTGATTGACAATTTTGTTTACTTTCAAGACTTAAGTTAATTTTTTCTTTAATAAAATGAGATCTTTTGTCAATTTCTTCTGCTGTATCGTCATATATACGAATAAATTTTTTTGAGTTATTTAAAAAAAATTCGTATTTTAAATGATTTTGATTGATTGCCTCTTTTTCTGTTCCTGAATTTAAATCAAAAAAAGTAATTAATTTATAATTTTCTTCTGCAATTAAAATTGTATTAAAAAAAGATAAAAATAAAAAAGAACATAATAATTTTTGCATATTAAAAATATTTTCTAATTAATTTTTTTTTTAAGAATAAAATTGTTAAATAAAGAAAAGAGATTAAATAAATATATTTTGAAATTATAAATCCTATTTGTGGAGAGAATATTAGAACGATATTGTCTTTTTTATTTAAAGTCCAAAAGTTTGAATAACTAAAAATTGCCTCATGTTTTTTATTACAGCCACCAAAAAAATAACTTTTTAAAAGGAGCAAATTTTGAAAAATCGAAGGATACTTTAAATAATTAGGAACATATAATAAACACCAATTCTCACTATAACTTTCATTAAACAGAAATGATTTTGCTGTATCATCGAATTTTTCTATATAAATAATAGAGTCATTTGTTCTAATAAAATTTACTTTATCTTTTGCTCCATGAAAATCTGAATATTCATATTTAGTTAATTTATAAAATAAATTATTTTCATTTAAATTTTTTTCTTTTATTTCAATTATTTCAATCAATGAATTTTTTTTAATACGCTCATACGCCAAAATATTTTCACTTTCGTAATATAATTTAAACTTATTATTGTTATTAAAAAAATTTTTAAACTCATTTATTGATAATTTAACATTCGATGAAATATTCTTTCTGTAAATAAATAAATCTACCGTATATAATTGATCAATCATATTTTTTTTAAATTTTATATGACTAGACTTCACAAAATTTTTCTCGATAAACAATTTTGAATTTGTAAATCTTCCTGAGCCAACTGATATTGCACCAGGTATAGGAGAAAAAGTTGAAAATATATCAACAATTGAGAGAAAACCAGCAGAAAAATATTTGTCGTCATTCAAAAATATTAGTGCTCCGTACGGAAAATATAATGATCTTGTAAACTTATCCTTGTCATTATCCAATTTTTCGTAAAATTTTATATAATCATTTGAGGGTTTAAATTCTCTTAACTTAAAATTTTTTTCCCAATTAATTTTTTTCATTTTCATTATATTTTATATTACTGATCCAAGGTTCTAAATTTAAAAAATTAATTATTAATAATGAAAATATTAAAATTTTTTTATATTTTTTTTGATTTTCAAATTGTGAAAAAATCATGCTAATTATTAAAAAACTAAATAGAAAAGGAAATATAATTATAAACCTTGATAAGTGTCTAAAGGGAATTAGATACGAAAAAGTATAAAAGAAATCTTCTTTATTTAAATTTATTATAATTAATGAAATTGCTAGTATTAATATATAGCTAAAAACCAGTTTATAAAATTTAATTTTATTTTTTTGTAAAAGAAGTAATAAAATTAACATTGGTATAAAAGCTAAAAAATTATATAAATATGAAAAAGAGTCTTTAAACCAAGTTTCATAATGTTCATTGAATAAAGAGCCATATAATTTGAATATTTGGTTAAAATTTAAGAATAAATCCATTCCTTTTGTTGCAGCAGTCTTATAAAGTAAGCTAGGCAAAACTTGTTCACCTTGATTGACGTCTAACATTAGTGGAAATATCCAATGAATATTAAGAAATATTGTTATCAAACATATCTTTAAATAATTTAAAATTAATTTCTTATTATCTACTCTGGTGTCGAATAAAAAAATAAGACTCATTAATAAATACCAGGCGATAGTATGAACTTGCATTATTGAAAAACTAAAAATTAGAGCAGCAAAAAAGCAATTTAAATTTTGTTGTTTAGATAATGATTTAAATAAAAAAAATAAAAAGAATGGGTACAGTAGATAGGAAATATTACCTAGTATCCAACCCATCATTAAAAAATTAAAATTTGGAGGAGAAAAAATATATGATAGAGCAACAATGTTAATTAAAATCACATATATTAACTTTCTTGTGTTCAAATAATTTATAAAAAAAAGAACAAATCCTAATTGTCCTAAAATAAAAATAATGATTATAATTGATACTTGTATGTATTTTAATGGTACGCCAACAAAAAAAAGAATTTCAACAAAAAATTTATAGTATAGTGCATTCAAAGATAAAACTGAGCTGCTACCAAAATTTTGTTTTGAATTCCAGGTTGATAAATTTGTCCAAGTTTCATAACTCTCATTACTAAATGGAAACGTCCAATCTCCGCCAAGAATAAATCCATGTGGTAAATTTAAAAATAAAATAAAAAAAATGATTATAGAAAAAAAAACAGTAATTATTTCAGATGAATTATTTTTTAGCTTCATGAGTTGTAATTGATAAAAGTATCAGTAATAACATAACTAAACTTATTGTTATGTACTGATTAACTATTGGATTAAACATATTAATTAAAAGCACAAATATTAGAAGTGAAGTGATTAGATTATAAAGATTATCAAAATAATTTTTTTTTAAATAAATTTTATTTTTCCTAAAAAAAATAAAATAGAAAATAATTGTAACTATCATCACAATAAATATTATTAAATTTATTTTATCTTTGACTTTATTCTTTAATAATTTTATCTGAAATTCTTCATTTTTATTATCTACTAAAACACTTCCAGAATAATTTATAAAATCGTTAATCTTTATATTGAAAGATGATATTTTGGAGTTTTTTATTTTAAGAAACTCTTCTTTTGATAAATGAGTTACAAAAAAATTTTTTTGAACTAGTTTATTTTGATATATATCACCCGTTAAAAATAACTCATTATAATTATATTTAATATTATTAATATTAATGTAATCAAAATAATTATTAAGGGATCTTTTTATTCTTGATCTAATTTCTCTTTTATCAAATTTTTTAATAAAATAATCATAAAAATAATTATCAATATATGCAGAAACCACTTCTAAACATTGGCTTTTATTATAAATAAAAAATTTTTTAATTGGTTTGTATTTTTGATTATGAGCTAAAACATCGTAATTATAGAGATCTGAATTATTAGTAAATTGAAAATAAGTTCTTAATTGCTTTTGAATATTTTTTTCTGTTTTTTTTATTTTTGAAAGAATTGCAGACTCTTCGAGAGAATCATTGATCATTATTTTTTCTAATCTTGACAATGAAGCAAAAAATTTGTCTAAGGTTTTTTCAACACCTATATAGTCAAATTTTTCATAAAACTGAATATTTGTTATGTAATCGTTTATATTTAGGGATATGTCTTTTTCTTTTATTTCCCTGGGTATTTTAAAAAATATGTAAATGTGTTTCAATTTTTTAAGCTTATTTCTTTTAATTTTAAGTTCCTGAAAATCAATTACTGGGGTCTTGATACCTTCTATAGTTTTAAGCATAAAATCATTAAAATTTAAGTTAATTTTATTAAAATATTTCAAGTTTAAATTTGAAAAATCAATTACAATTTTATCTGAATTATAAAGTTTGTTAGGTAATAAAATTTTTATTGTTAGAAAATAGTCTTTTTTTGTTTTTTCAATACTATAAAAATTAACGAATTTTAAATTATTTTTTCCTATTAAGTTATTTTTTATATTCAAAAGATGTTTTTTGAGTAAATCCAACTGAGTAGTTTGTAGTTTAAGATGAAAATCATTAAAATCATTTAAAGAATATAATTTTTTAAAAGAAGATGAGTTTCTACTTTTTTTTTTAGCTTCTAAATACAAATCACTAATTAATTGTTTTTTTTTTTTATTGATCGCTGATTTCGAAATAATATCAATTAAAACTTGTTCTTGCTTTTCAGATAAAGTTATTAAGTCAAATAATTTGCTATCATCTCCTTTTGAAATATAAATTTTATCATTAAACTTTATATTTTGAGTGCATGTATCTTTTTTTTTTTATATTTAGTTTAATTCTACTTTTTACAAAATTACTTTTTATAAAACTTGACTGATTTTCAGAAAAAAATATTACTTCGTCATCAGTATTTGTATTAAAATTTAAAAAATCTTTTTTATTAAAAAAGAACTTGTTTGAATATTTTATATCAAAAAAAGTAATAAGCTTATATTCATTTTTTAGCTTTTACAGTTGTATTTGTAAAAAAAATAAAAATTAAAAAAAAACTTAAAAGAATATTTTTAAAAATAAATTTTTTATTAAACATTTTTTCTTTTCTTTAAATAAAAAATAATAGGGAAAATAGTAATCAAAATAATATAAATTATTAAGGAAATATAAAAGCCAATTTGAGGTTTATAAATTAATATATGATTATTATCATTGTCATAGTTTTCCCAGATTATAGAATGATTAAATATTGGCATACTATTTTTGTAACAACCTTTTAAAAAAAAGTTTTTTAATAAATTTAATTTAAATAAAAAATTAAATTTATTGTTTTCATTATCTATTTTTAAGAGACACCAATTTTGACTAAAACTTTCATGAAATACAAGAGAGCCTAAAGAATATTTATTTTTATTTATCAAAATTACACTATCTCTAAATTTTACATAATTTTCAGAATTATTTTTCAATTCATTATATTCAAATTTATTTATTTCATAAAAATATTTAGATTCTTTTAATTTTTTTTTATTTTGCTCTGACAGGTAAACACTTTGTACTAATTTATTTTTTTCTAATCTTTCATAAACTAGTAAATTTTCTGACTCAAAGTATTTTTTAAATTTTTTATTTTTTTTAAAAAGATTTTCGAATTCATCTAATGTTAATAGTGCATTTGATGTAATATTTTTTCTATAAATAAATAAGTCAACGGTAAACAATTTATTAATTAGATATTCATTAAAAAGTTTATGATCAAAATTTACAAAATATTTCTCTATAAATGATTTTGAATTAGAAAATCTACCCTTACCCGCTGATATTGCCCCTGGTATGGGCGAAGTTGCTGAAACGATATCTACATAACTATAATATCCTCCATGAAATAGATATGATTTGTTATTACTAATTAAAGCACCATAAGGAAAATATAAAGATCTAGTAAATTTATTTTTATCTTTTTTAAGTTTGTTAAAAAAAAATTTATAATCTTCACTTGGTTTGTATTCTCTTAATTTGAACTCTTTGCCAGATAAAATTTCATTTTTCCCCTCTTTAAAACTTAAATGACTTATCCAGGGACTTACGTTAAAACAATTCAAAATTATAAGACATAATACCAATTTACTTTTTTAAATTTACGATATTTAATATCTGCTTTTCTTTTAAAATTAAATATATACAGAGAAAATAAATTAAAAAAGGCAAAATAATTACAAATCTTGATAGATGTCGAAAAGGTATTAAAAAAACAAATGTATCAAAAAAGAATTCTCTATTAGCATTTATAAAAAATAAAATTATGGGAATAATTATTAAATAAAAAAAAATAATTTTTGGAAAGTTGCTTTTGCTATTTTTAATTAAAACTAAAATAAGTATAAAAGGTACTAAAGAAAAAATATAAGAGAAAGTACCAAAATCTTTTTTATACCAAAATTCATAATGCTGGTTAAATACAGATCCATAAAATCTAAATAAATTTTCAAATTTCAAAATTCCACCATCAATTCCAGCAGAAGCTGTTGTTAAAATTAGATTTTTTGGAGCAATTTGATCATAAATATTAAAATCAAATAGGATTGGTATTATCCAATGTATATTCAAAACAAAAGATATTAAAAAAATTTTAATTAAATTTAAGATAAATATTTTTTTATTAAATTTTGGATCAAAAAGAAAAATACTAGAAGAAATCAAATACCAAAGAATTGCCTGGGCTTGCATAAATGCAACTGATAAAATTATTGAGGCAATAAATATATCTAAAAATTTTTTATTTAGTATTGATCTATGAAAAAAAATTAAGAAAATTGGGTACAACAAGTATGCAATTACCATAAATATCCAACCCATTTGTAGATAGTTAAACATTACTGGTGAAAAAATATAAAAAATTGAAAATAAATTTATAATCAATAAATGATCCTTTTTAATTAAAAGAAAATATTCTTTCATCAGATAAACAAATCCAATTTGACCCAATAAAAAGAAGCAAATAATTAAAAATTTTTGAATATAAGCAAGAGGCATACCCATATTTAAAATAAATGATATGATTAATTTGTAATATAGTGAATTTAAAGAAAGAACTGAACTATCTCCAAAATTATTGTTTGAATTCCAGGTAGATAGTGATTTCCATGACTCGTAACTTTCTAAACTAAATGGAAAAGTCCAATCTCCACCTAAAATAAAACCATTAGGAATGTTTATGAATAATACTATAAAAACAAAAAATGAAAAAAAAAAGTTAGACTTTATTAAGAAAAATTTATTTTTGAATATCATATTTTTATAAAGATTTATTGTTATAAAATTAAATCATTTTCTTAATAAATTATCTGAAATCATACTAACAAATATACCTAGTATTAAGTATGAAAAACCAAATATTCCCAAAATTAGTATAATGTTCCAAATATCGTTTACAAATAAATTTAGAAAATAAATTAAAAATGGGAATAAAAAAATAAATAAAACTGAAAAAATTACTTTATCTTGACTTAATAGATAATATTCATAACATTGAATTAGAGCATATGGAACAAATGCTATTGGAAGAAATTTAATTATATCCCTAGCTAAAAAAAATTTTTCACCATAAATAAATTCTATTAAAAAGGGACCTAAAAAATAAGAACCTAAACAAAATAAAATTGAAAAAAAAATAGTAAAAATTAATGAAAAATACAAATATGATTTGGTTTTTATTTTAAAATAATTTTTACCTGATGCCTCATTTAAGATTAGAGTATTGATCCCACTCGAAATAAAAAAAATTATTTTTGAGATTACAGATGCAAGTGCATAATTTCCGGATATTTCATTATCAAAAAAATAATTAACTATCAAGATATCAATCTGTATAATTAAAGAAAAAGATATTATTACCAACAAAGACCTTGCATAACTTTTGATACTTAACTGACTGTAACTTTCTCTGATCTCGCTTAAGCTTAATTTAAAATTTTTAGCAAATATTGATAAATCATATTTTTTTTTAATAAAGTAGATCAATACTATAGTAGAAATGATGGATGCAATTGTTGATGATAATATAACATTGTTGAGATCTAGAACGACAAATAACATTAAACATAAGGGGATGATGAGTCTTACTATAGAATTTAAAACGTTCATTATTGAAAAATAAAAATAATCTCTCATCCCTTGTAAAAAAAATGATAAAAATGGAAAAAAAATTCCAACTATGTGCATTATGATAAAATTATAATAAGTTGAATTGTTTGAGATCTTTAGGAAATTAATAAAAAAATCAATAAAGATAATAAAAAATATAAATATAGAGACGGCAATATAAATTGATAACTTAATAGTAATATTGAATAATTTATGTATTTGAATAATTGAATTCTGTTCTTTATAAATTGAGTACTGCTTTAAAATTGATATCGATAATATTGTAATTGGTATTCCAATCAAACCTGAAAAGGACATTAATACATTATATGAGCCATAATCATTAGCCGTAATCAACTTGCTTAAAATTAATTGAAAACAATATGATATAAAACCTGCAATAAATACTGAGATACTTATAATTGAAGATGATTTAAATAAATCTCTCATTAAAAATTAAAATGGACTTTTAAAACTTAAAAAATATGGAAAAGTTTTATCTCGATCTGAAAATTTCAAATTTTTATATTTATTCCAAGAAAATTTTACACTTTTATGGTTTATTCCTTTGTCGTGTTTTCTAGAATAAACATCTGTAGTTAAATAAATTAATTCTGAATTTTTTGATAAACTAATAAATCCATGAGCAAATCCTTTGGGAATAAATAAACTTTTGCTTATGCTATCGAGTTTAAAATTACGTAATTTACCGTAGTTTTTACTTTTTTTTCTTAAATCAACGACCAAATCTAGCACTTCTCCTTTAGTACATGTTACAATTTTGTCTACAGCAAATGGTGGCACCTGAAAATGAAATCCACGAAAACAATTTTTTTTTGATGATGTTATGTAAATTTCTTTTATATGAAATTTTGGAAAATTTTTAAAATTAAATATTTTGCAAAAATATCCTCTTCTATCTTTGCTCAAAAAATTTTTATAAATTTTACATTTTTCCATAATATTTATTTAAGAAATATTTGATTTGAATTTGAGTAATTTTTTTAGGATCTACTTTTTTTTTGTAAAATTGAAAGTACCAATCATATGTAAGCCTTAATCCATCAAATATATTCAAATTTGGGTAAAAATTTAAAATCTTTTTTGATTTATTTATATTTAATGAAAGGTATTTACTTTCATGAAAACTTTTTTTGTTTAGCTTTTTCCATTTTATCAATGGATTAATTTTTTTTATATGGCTTAAAATATTCCCAACTGCAACAATATTTTTTTTATTAGGTCCAAAGTTAAAAGCTTCTGAAAATTTTTTTTTATTTGATGAAAGTTTTTGAGCCAAAATTATATATCCTGTAATTGGTTCAACTACGTGCTGCCAAGGTCTTAGATATGTAATATTTCTTATTAACAAATTTTTTTTTTTAAAGAGTGCTAACATTATATCTGGTAATAACCTATTTTTAGAAAAGTCACCTCCACCGATAATATTTCCTGCTCTACAAGTTGCTATGTTATAATTTTTTTTTTTATGAAAAAAACTTTTAGCATAAGACCATGAAATAATTTCTTGACAAGCTTTCGAAGCTGAATAAGGGTCATCTCCAGATAATTCATCATTTTCTTTAAATGGGTATAAAGTATTTTTAATTTTGTAACATTTATCAGATGTAATTATTAAAATTGACTTAATATTTTTTTTATCTTTACAAATTTGTAAAATATTCGAGGTCCCAATAAGATTTGAAATATATGTTGTGCCTGGGTCTTTGTAACTTTCGCTAACTAATGGTTGGGCAGCAAAATGAAATATAAACTTAGGTCTAACTTCATTAATGACTCTTTCAAGTTTATTTTTGTCTTTTATATTAAAAAAAAACTCTTTTTTTATTATATTTTTATAATTTAATTCTTTATTTTTTTCTAAAGAAATTCCATAAACTTTTGACTGTAATAATTTTAAATAATTACATAACCAAAAACCTTTAAATCCTGAATGTCCGGTAACTAATACCTTTGAGTTTTTCCAAAAATTTTTATCAATTTTTTTCAAGAGATCTTTAGAGTTTTCTTAATAAAATTTACTACGATGTTTAGTTCTTTATAAGTTATTTTTTCAAAACTCGGTAAATTAATGCCATACTTATAAATATTCATTGAAGATGTGTTTTCTAAATTTTTTTTAAACATTGGAAAAATAGAAATTGGAAAAAAAAATGGTCTAAGTCCTAACCCTATTTTTTGAGCTTCTTCAATCATTTTATCTCTTTTTTTTGGTGTTATATATTTTTTATCAAATATAATTGCAGGTAACCAAGCAGAATTAATTAATCCTTTTTTTTTCAACATTCATATTTCCATATTTTCCTAAATTTTTTTTATAAAACTTAAATATATTTATCTTTTTTTTAATTATTTTATTAATCCTTGTTAACTGAGAATATCCCAGTGCAGCTTGTATATTAGACATTTTGTATTTTAATCCAATTTGATCCATCCAAAAAATAGTATGTTTAGTAGCTTTTCTGCCATGATTTGATTGAATAATTGCTTTATCATAAATTTTTTTATTATTAGTTAATAGCATTCCGCCTTCGCCAGTGGTTAAAGTTTTTGTCCCATGAAATGAAAAAACTGAGATATCCCCAAAACTACCTGCTAATTTTCCATTAATTTGTGACCCTAAAGCCTCAGCCGTATCTTCGATCAAAATTAAATTATATTTTTTTGAAATTCTTTTTAATTCTCTAATATTAGCAATATTTCCATATAGATGAACGGCAATTATTGCTTTCGTTTTTTTAGAGATTTTTTTTTCCAATTTATGAATATCTATACACCAATCATCTTTATTTATATCTACAAAAACTGGTTTGGCTTTTTCATAAATTATTGGTGCCACAGATCCAATCCAGGTAATTTCAGGAACAATTACCTCATCTTCAGGTTTTATATTAATTGACCGCAGTGCAATATGTAATGCTCCTGTGCAACTAGAAGTCGCTATGGCATATTTTTTTTTTATATATTTAGAGAAACTTTTTTCAAATTTATTAATATAGTCATTACAATGTTTCCCCCAACCATATCTCACTGCATCATTTACTGTCTTAATATCATTTAATGAAACAGATGCTTTTGCAAAAGGTATTTCAAATTTTCTTTTTACCATTTTTTCCATGGTGGATTTTTACTTGACCACAAAGCATTTAGCCTATTTTTTTCAAATATAGTATCCATGGGTTGCCAAAATTTATTGTGTTTAAAAGCAACGAGTTGCTTTTTTGAAACTAAAGATTTTAGAGGCTGTTGTTCCAAAACAGTTTCATCATTTTTTAAATATTTAAAGATCTGGTTTGAGAAACAAAAAAAACCACCATTAATAAGTATATCATTGCTTTTCGGTTTTTCTACAAATGATTTTACAACACTATTTTTCATAATTGAAAGTCTTCCAAATCTTTCAGGTGGATTTACGGCCGTTAAAGTTGCAATTTTTTTTTTAGCTAAGTGAAATTTTGCTAGATCAGCTATGTTAATATCAGTAACTGCATCTCCATAAGTCATAAAGAAAAATTTATCATCTTTCAAATAACTACTCACTTTTTTTAATCTTCCACCTGTCATGGTATCTAATCCTGTATCAACTAAATTCAGTTTCCAATTTTCTTTTTGTTTATTTTTATTCTCATAAACTAGATCATTATTTTTTAGGTCTAAGTTAATATTAGACTGATTCATAAAATAATTTAAAAAATAATCTTTTATGTAATTACCCTTATACCCCAGACATATAATGAATTGATTGACCCCATAAAAAGAATAAATTTTCATTATGTGCCATAATATTGGTTTTCCGCCAATTTCTACCATCGGTTTTGGTTTCAAATCAGTTTCCTCAGATAATCGAGAGCCATAACCTCCTGCTAAAATAACCGCTTTTGTTTTGCTTAAATCCATAAATATTAAACTCTATGTTCTTTTATAATCATATATTCTTTTAAAATAAATTCGTCAATTTTATAAACTTGCATTTCAAGACTATTTTGTGTTTTTAATTTTTTTAATTGATTTAATCGTCTGCTACTTTTATTTTTTGATGAGTTAATTATTTTAATAATTTGTTTTGAAAAACTATTAAAATCATAACACTTTGATCTTAAAACTAAATCTTTATAAACGGTTCTAAAAACTTTTAAATCCCAAACCACTACCTGTAAATCACATGTTAATGCCTCTAAAATTACAAGACCAAAGCCTTCTTCTCTACTAGGTAATATAAAAGCTTTACTTTGGTAGAAAATTTTTATTATTCTCTTATAGCTTAAATATCCCATTACTTTGACTGAATTTTGTAAATTATTTTCAATTATCAAAGTTTTCAATTTTTTTTTATCTTGAGCGGAACCTTCTCCTATTATTGCTAGTGTTGCATCAGGTTTAAATTTTAAAACATTTTTCCAAATTTTTGGTAAATCAAATATTCCTTTGCTTGGTTTTAATCTTCCTAAAAATACTGCTGAATATTTTTTTTTTAATTTTTTATAATTAAATTTCTTTTTAATTTTTTTAATCTTATTTAAATCAATTCCTGCATTGATTAATTTTATTTCTTGTCTGCTATAATATTTATTAAAAAATTTATATAGATCTTTATTTACACAAATAATTTTATGAGAACTTTTAATAAGTTTTAATGATATTTTTTGCAAATAATATCCCATGAATGAGTAAAAAATATTTCCAGCTCGTTTATACCATCTAGGATAAAAATGATGAACAACTTGTATCCAATATGAATTTGGTCTAAGAAGTATATTTATAAAAATTGGGATCACATCAGGAAAAAAATCTGAGCTACTATAAATATATTTAAATTTAGATCCATTAATTAACATGTATATCGTTGCATAAATAGTTCTTAAAAAATAAGAAATATAAAATGGAAATAAATCAAAAAATTTTGGAGTAATTAACCAAATAATACTTTTATTACCTTGTAGTCTTTTGATTGCAAATTTTTTTGCATCTATATTACATAAAATATAAATTTTACTGAAATTAATTTTTGAATTTTCAATATATTGAAACACAAATTCATCACCGCCACTGGCACCTTTTGAGGAAAATATCCAAAATGAATTTATAAAAAATATAATATTTTTATTTATCATTTCTAAATATAAAAAATAAACCAACTAAAAACTTATTTAATAAAAAAATGAAGTAAAGATTTAAATTTTTAATTAAAAATGTAAATTTTTTTTTATTTTCAAAAAATATACCAAAAAATCTATACCAAATCCCAAATTGTTTTTTTATGTCACTATCCTCTTTTCCCCATTTTGTTATATATCTGTCAAAGTTATTAGAGTAATTAATTTTTTTTTTTAATACCTTAATAAAATTTAAGTTTATTTCATTATGATAAACAAAATTTTTAGATAAGATTGATTTTATATTTTTATGTTTAACTTTTTTTGATATATCCCAATCATCAGCTCCAAAATCAATATTAGTATCAAACCCCCCAATTCCAATAAAAACCTCTCTTTTTAAAACTCTTGGAGCGTCAATTACTGTTTTGTTATAGAAAAACCTCTCAAAATTTCTGAATTTTTTATACAAACCTTTTGCAACAATTTTTTCTTGTATGTACATACTTTTAGTAAAATTCATTTTTTTTTTAATTTCATTAAGCAGATGTATTGAGCAATACATATCTGCGTCGGGGAAAAAAATTATTTCACCTTTAGATCGTAAAAAAGCCTGGTTAACTTGAGCTCCTCTTTTATTCTGGATATTTAATGAATTTTTTAGTTTAAAAATTTTCAAATTTCTAATTCCTTTGTAACTTTTTAAAAAAACAAGAGATTTACAATTATCTGAGTAGTCAATTATTATAACTTCAAAATTTTGGTTGCTTTGTTTTTTTAAAAAATTTAAAAAATTATATAAGTTTTTTGTTTCATTTCTAATTGCTAATAAAATAGAAATCATAATTTCATCTTAATTTTGGTTCAGGGTCTTTTAATGTAAGTAAACCTTTTATAAAATTAAAACCATAAATTATATGAGTGATAATAATTATTGGTATAGAAAGTAAACCAAAAATTAATTTTTGCTTAAAAGAAATTTCCAGTAATGCTAGTAACAAAAAAAATCCATAAAAATAGAGGGGTATCATTAAAAAACTATTATATGTAAATAAAGAAGTGATTAATAAAAATATTAAATAAATAAAAAAAATACTTGGTATGAAATAATTTAATTTCAAAGAATTTTTTTTATATTTTTTTACAAAATACCCTCTCATTTTTGCATAAGCTGAGATTTGTTTTACATGAGAAAACAAATCCCCTCTTCTATAATGATTAACTATTAAATTTGGCACATAAAGAATTTTTTTTTTTTCATTATTTAAAATTTTTAAACTCAAAATAGTATCTTCCCCTGGCCAATAATTACAATCGAATCCACCAATTTTTTTCAAAAAAATTTTTCTTTATAATCATATTTACCGATGGCCAATCATCTGTATAAAAAGAAATTTTATTTTTTATACTCAAATATCTTTCTGGATACCCACCAGCAATTTTACTAACAAAAATTGATCCCAGCACTTTGCCAAAAAAATTTTGATCTTTGGGTAATATTCCTGGACCGCCTGCTGCGACTAAATTTTTATTCTTTTCAAATATATCATGAGCTACTTCTAGATAATCTTTGTCAGGAAAAGAGTCATCATCTAAAAAAACTAACAAATCACCTTTTGCAATTTTTGCTGCTAGATCTCTTTTTTTTGCTGGACCAACCTTTCCAGAAGAAATAATTTTAACTACTTTTGAATTATAGCTATGTTTAAATTCATAATTTGGAATAATTAAGATTTCGAAAGTTTTATCAGTTTTCAAACCTATAATTTTCTCAATATTTTTATTAAGGTAGCTATTTTGCTCTTTAACAGGAATAATTATGGAGAAATGTAATTTCAATTATTTTCTTAAGTTTTATATTTAAGTTTTCTTCTTTGTAATATTAGATGTTTAATAATTTTAAAAGGCAGAAAATCAACAATTTTAATCAATATTAATTGAAAAATTGTCATTTTTTTATTTAAATTATTTTTTTTAATAAATTGTTTAAATAATGAAAAATCTCCAGAAAAAGCTTTTATGGAGGGAGCATTTTTTACAAGCACATCTATAAATTGATATTCAATTTTTTCTAAAATTTTTTTATCAGTGATATTTTTAAAAATTGAATAAATCTCAATATAATTTTTAAATGATTTATATTGAGCGTTTGCTAATTGTTTTAAGTTATTATCATTTCTCTGGATATAAAAGGACTTTGGAAATAAAGCAGAAATTTTTTTTTTGATTATTAAATAAATCAAAACCTATATGAAATTCTGGAAATACTGATTTTTTAGGAATTTTATTAAAATCTACTTTTTTTAAATCTTTTGTTTTAATAACCCAACCCCCTATAGAGGCCAATCCTGAATTTAACCAATTGTGAATTAATGAGTTTTTATAATTTAAAAAAATTCTTTTTTTATTTGAAAAATAAAGATCTTTATTTTCAATATTTCTCGAGAATAAATATATAGGAGTAAAACATATGCTGATATTATTTCTTTTCATCTCATCACATACATTCAATAGGTTTTTAGCTGAATGAAAAATATCATCACCACCCATAAATGTAATATATTCACTGTAACTTTTGTTTATTGTTTTAATAAAATTTTTTATAAAACCTTTGTTTTTATTATTTCTATATAATCTGAAATATTTTTTATTTTTTAATAAAAACTCATATGTCCCATCAGTTGATTTATTATCACATATTATAAAATCGATTTTTTTATTATTATTATATTTTATACTTTCAACAAGTTCACTCACATACTTGATTTGATTATAAATTGGAATACAAATTGAAATTTTCTTTTTCACTTATTTTTAATATCTTCACGTAAAAAATTTAATACTCCTACATTTGTTTTTATATCAGAGCTTAAAACTATATTTATATAAAGTAAAAAAATATTTCTTAAAAAATACGTAATTGATAAAAATGCAAAGCAAAAAAATATTTGATCTATTAGAATTGTAATCATTAAAGCATAACTTATAGTGAAGCATACTTTTGAAATTGAACTTCTGTGGACATCTATTAATGATAAAAAAAATTTATCAACAAGCGTCAAAATATTATTCAATTTATACTTTGCTTCAATATTCAAAAATTCATTTTCTGAAGTAAGTGTATATGTAGTTTTCTTTGAAAACTCATTTAGAAGAATAATTTGGTATAAATTATTAATCACAAAAAAAGTAAAAAATATTGACCACAAATCCTTATGATTTGTTGTTTTTAGTACACCAATAAAAATTGAAAACAGAATTGTTAGTACTATTACCATATCAAAACCTTCATCTAAATATTTTCCAAGCTTTGATGTTATGTTCTTTTCTCTTGCAAGCTCTCCATCAACAAAATCTAGTGTCATCATTGCTAGCACAAAAATAAGCGCAATTAGATTATATAAATGCTGACCTTGGGAAAACAAATAAAATGAAATTGGTATAGTTAGTATTATTCGAAAAATAGTAACTTGATTAGCTGTAACCGGTGTATTTTTTAATAATTTTACAATCAAATGTGCAACTGATATTTGGATATCTTGCAACCTATTTAATAAATTTTTTTGTTTAGTAAACATTTTTTAATTTTCCAGTTTCTAGTACTATATTTTTCGTTAATTGTAATACAAAAATAATACTTAATTTCTTAAAAAAAACTAATTTGGTAAAAAAAGAATGTTTATATATTTAAAAAAGTAGATAATTTAAAAATATATGCTGATATTTGATTTTATCAAAATTTTAAACAGTTAATTTTTACAAATCTTAGATAATAAGAATTTATTTTTTTAATTCTATAAGTTAAAAAGTATCCAAAAAGATCAACTTTATTTGAGTAAAGATCCTGAAATAAATGTAATAAATGTGCCAATGATACAAAATACAAGCCTTTGTCATCAAAAATAAAGCCTAACATAAAAATAATTATAGTTAACTCAACAGAATGGCCAGGAATAATAACAAGATTATTTTTTTTAAAATAATTACCTGATAGAAATTCACTAATTGATAGTTTTTTTTTACTACTAAATAGATAATATAAATAATCAATTAAATGATCGGCATCAATTAACCAACCAAAAATTAGAATTCCCAAAATATGATATTCGCTATACTCACTGTTAAATTGGGTGTTTAGATAAACTACTGCTAGTGTAATTGGAAGATGTTCAACAATCAATTTAAGCTTTTTCATTTTTATATATTCTCTAATTTTTATTTTAGTTTAAAATAATAAGAGGATGAATGAATTTGTTTTAAAATTTTTTTAATAACTTGGTCAATGTTATTGTTTGTATTTATAACATAAAAATTTTTATAAATTTTTTTATGAAAGATATTGTATAATTTATCATGCTCTTTGAAAAAAGACATAGAATGACTATTATTTGTCTCTCTTTCTTTTGCTAACTTTAAATCAGATTTTAAGTAAAAATGTTTATCCGAATAAAAATAACACTTAATATACAATTTATTACTTATTAAATTAGAGTAACCATAATAATTATACGAAACAATTTTATCAATAAAGTATCTGTCACACAAAACTTTGTAGCCCATTATTGATAAGACTTTAATATAAAGATAAAATAGCAAATTATCTAAAATTACAAATACTGGCCAAAATTTGAATAATAATATGTCATTTTTTTTTAAAAAAATGTTTTGTTTTTTTTTTTTATTTTTTTTTGTTTTATAAAAAAATTTAGTTAAATCTAAAAAAAAATTCAAAAAAATATATCTGTTAAAATAAACTACTTTGGTTTTTTTTAATTTTTTTTTTAAGATTTTTACTATGCTAGATTTTCCGCTCCCATCTGTTCCAGAAAAAGATATGATCATCTTAGCATTCTATATGGTATCCAGAATACATTAAAAGGCAAATAATGTCCTCTATAAAAAATAAAGCTTCTTAATTGAGATAAAAAAAAATAAAACCAAAACCAGTAAGGAAAATTTAATAAACTTTTAAAATCAAATTTTAAAACTTTGAAAAATAATTTTTTACTAAAATATGGAAATTTTACATCTTCCATGTTTTCAAAAGTAGATCTAATTTCATCAATAAAACACTTCATTATATCATACCATCCATATTTTTTCATTTCACGTATGGATTCTTTTGAAAATTTTGATTTTTTTAAAAAATTATAAATTAAGAAAAAATCATTTAAATTTATATAAACTCTTTTAAAAATTATACCCAAAGACATTATCATAATTTTTTTTTCTTCATCACTTACTATTTTGCTCCATAGATATTTCTCTGACAAATAATCAAAGCCTTTATAATTAAAGTGTATTGTTAAATCTATGTTTGCATAATTTTTTTTTAAAAAATTTTTCTGGTGATCAGATGTACTTTTAAAAAAAGTATGATGTTTTTTTACATCGAAACCAAATTTGACTAATTTTTTCTTCCAGATTTGAAAATCTTTCTTCCTTACAAGAACATCAAAATCTGTGTTAACATCATCAAAAATTCTCTCTGTTTTTAAATCTTTGAATTCTAAATTATATTTTTTACTTATTTTGTTTATTAAGCCTTTTGATTTATTTTTTTTTCTAATCATTGTGGAGCCTTCAAACAAAATTTTCTTTATTAAATTTGAATTAGTTTTTACAAAGTTTTTACAATAAAAATAAAGTAATTTATTTTTGATTGCGTAAAGATAAAAAAAATTGTCTTTATTATTAATTTTTTTAATTTTTTTTTTTTCGTAATAATTTTTAACTAAATTATTAAATATCTTTTTCTTCATTGTTTTAAATAATATTTTTCTATGTACATGTCTGATACATGACTCATTGTATGATTTTTTAAAACTACAGTATTATCAATATTTTTATAAATTTTTTTGTCAAAAATTTCTAAAATATGTTTATAAATCTCATATTCATTAGCTGTGTCACATACAATGCCATTTGAGTGATGGATTAATTCAATAAGGCCTGGAATTTTGTTTACTATACAAAACTTATTATAACCCATAGCTTCTAGTAATGTAACAGGATGTCCTGTAGCACCATCATAAGTAGTTTGTGGGAATAAAATGATATCACTTAAATTGAAAAATTTTTGTTTATTAATAATTTGTTCATAAATAAGTAAATTTTTAATTTTCATCTTTTTTATTTCCTTAAGGTTTTTATTATGTTCTTTGTCGGTTCCTAAAGGATGGCAAGCTACTATAAACCTGTAATCATTTTCGTTCCTTGTTTCAAAAAATTTTGCTAATTTTATGAATGACTTGTAGCCCTTTATGTCTCTTAAAGGCCCAAGAAAAGATATAATTTTTAAGTTTTTTTTATCAATTTCTGAAAACTCTCCCTCATTGTCATTATTTTTAGTATATCCAATTGATAAATAATCAATCTCATTATTAGGTAATAATTCTCTTAACTTTTTCATTTGAAGATTATTGGTAGTTATAATTGACAAATCTTTTACTAAATTGTTCAAAATTAAATTTTTTTTGCTTTTATAAATATTTGGTGGCAAAGTTAAAAATGTATGCAAAACATTTTTCCTTAAAAATTTTTTAAAAAACATTGTTCTTAAAAGCATAATAGGTGTTGAAGAAAATTCATGTAAAATTTCAGAATTATCAGTTCTATTAAATAAGAAATATATAATTGGATAAAACCTTAAATAAATAAATCTGATAAAAGAAAAAGATTTAAAAATTAAAGGGACATAAAAAAAATTAACTTTTATATGATTTTTTTTTTCAAAATTTTTGATCCATTCAATGCTTTTGTCGATGTCATGTTTGCTTCTAATTTTTGTTTCTAACAAACTTTTATCCCATATATCTATATTAGTTAAAATTTCTATTTTTAAGTTATTATTTCTTAATGACAAAGAAACAGCTAAGTCCAATATTGACTTAATTCCAGTAAGGTATACCGCTGGATCCCAAAAATTGTTGACAATTATTATTATTTTTTTTTTCATTGATAAAAAATATTTTTTTAAAGTATTCTTATTAATATATTTTATGTTGTGTTTATTTTTTTTAAATCTTTAATCAATTTTACAAAATATAAAAATACAAAGAAATAAAAAAGAATAAATATTATGAAAAAAAGATAATTTTCTTTTGAGTAAAAAGATAAAAAAACCTCTTTATAATAGAATTTGATATTCAAGTAAGCTTGGAATGAAAAAAATGAAAAAATAATAAACTTAAAATATTTGTTGTAATCATCTGAAATTATAAAAAAATTTAACAAAGTAAAAAACAAACTAAAAATATAAAAAAAATTATAACCGCCTTTAGAGAATGAATTTAGAACTATTATATATAGAATAATTGGAGAGATAATAAAAAATCTATTTATAAAGAAATCTATAAATCTCTCCTTTGGAAATTTATAAAAATAAAAAATATATAATGAAAACAAACAATAAAAATAAGTTTTATTAATTGGGATTTTTTGATCCACAAATCCTAACTCTGAAAAATACGGAATAAAGCAATTAAAAAAATTAAGAAGTTTAATTTTTACTAAATCTTCAATTATAATTGAACTTTGAAGTAATTTGGATGTATATAAATTGTCTGAAATTTGTAATTCAAAAATATATGCTATCCAAATATGATAATTGAAATGGAAATATAAGACAAAAGATAGAACTAAAATATATTTTAAGAATAATTTTAAGTCATAATTTTTAAATATTAAGAATAAAAAAAAATAAATTGATGTGTAATATAGTCCAGTAATATGTAACAAACCTCCAAATAAAATTAAAAATAAAGAAGAGTTAAATTTTTGTTTTTCAAAAAAATAATATGAGGCTACAAAAAAAGTAAAAGAATATACTTTATTTATAATCTCTAAATGAAATGGATAAAAATAAATTGTTGAACTAAATATTAAGCATAAAATTATTAGAAGAGATTGGTTAAAATTCAGTTTATCTTTGCAAATTTTAAACAACAAAGCAAAAGTAAGTGATAAGATGAAATACTGCAATCTCACATAGAAAAAGTGAGAGTTTGTATCAAAAAGTTCAAAAAAATAAGAAAAAAACTGATGAATTATTATTGGCCGACTTGTAATAGACAAAATATCTAATGAATTTTTCTCAAAGATTAGAGGGGCATATGAAAAATTATGTAAATTTTGAAAAATTTTTGATGTAATCCAAATTAAATTTGAATCATAATGGTAACCTAAAAAAAAATTACCATTTAACATTAAAGGTATGTTGCTATAATTATAACTTTTTATAACTCCAAAATAGTTAAAAGAAAAATCTCTAAAAATTATAGGAATTTGTGTT
>CACFMU010000005.1:0-45867 GCA_902567435.1 uncultured Pelagibacteraceae bacterium | reverse complement strand
TTTATAGAATGGATCCAGATGTTCCTTTAATTGTACCTCAAGTTAATTCGGATCATTTAAATAATATAAAAAAAAATATTATTGCAAACCCAAACTGTTCAACTGCACAATTAGTAATTGCGCTCAAACCGTTACATGACTTATTTACAATTAAAAGGATAGTTGTGTCGACTTATCAATCAGTTTCAGGTGGTGGTAAAGCACAAATGGATGAACTTATTGATCAGACAAAATTAATTTTAGAAAAAAAAAAAGTTGAGTCTAAAAACTTTACAAAGCAAATCGCATTTAATGCAATCCCCCAAATTGATGTTTTTGCAGACGATGGTTATACAAAAGAAGAGCTTAAAATGACTAATGAGATAAAAAAAATTTTAGGCAGCAAAATAGAGTTAACAGCTACCTGCGTTAGACTTCCTGTTTTAGTTTCTCATTCAGAGTCAGTTAATATTGAATTTGAAAAGCTTTTTACTTTAGAAAAAGTGAGAGAGGCTCTTGATAACTTTAAGGGTTGTAGAGTAGTAGATGAAAGATCAGACGGAGGCTATATAACTCCATTAGAAGCCGAAGGAAGAGATGAAACTTTTATTTCAAGAATAAGAGAAGATAAAACTGTAAATAATGGATTAAATATGTGGATTGTTTCAGACAATCTTTTAAGAGGCGCAGCTTTAAATGCAGTTGAGATAGCAGAAAATTTAATTAAAAATAACTTCTATGGAAAATAAAAGCCCATTATCTCCTCATATACAAATATATAGATGGCACATTTCATCTTTAGTTTCTATCTCTCATAGAATAACTGGTATAATCAATATTATAGCAATAACTTTAATTTGTATCTGGGCATCAATGTTAATTTTAGGAGATTCAAGTTACAGTACTATAAATTTATTTTTTAATTCTTTATTAGGAAAGTTTTTTGCTATTGGTTTAGCTTGGTCATTTAGTTTTCAAATTCTAAGTGAAATAAGACATTTAATAATGGACATGGGTTATGGATTTGAATTAAAAACAACTCGAATAACAGGAATAGCTGTTATTTTTGGCTCTGTTGCCTTGACTATTTTAATTTATTTAATAGGTAAAAATTTTATTTAAATGAATTTAGCTACAAAAAAATGGATTTTCTTAAAAATCTCATCAATCATTTTGTTACCTTTAATGATTTGGTTTATTTTGAATTTTATAGCAATTTATAATCAAAATTATTTAGAAGTTTTAAAATTTTTTACAAATTCAACTAGTAAATTTTTATTTAGCTTATTTATAATTTTTGCATATTTTTTTTCGGCACTTAGTATAAGTGAGGTATTTGAAGACTATATTGGTAATGATAAAATCAAAAATGTCGCAAACAGACTATTATTTTTATCTGCTATAGTTATCCCATTATTAACAATTATATTTTTATTTAATTTAAATTAATGAGTACTTATAAAATTATAGATCATGAATATGACGTTGTAGTATTAGGTGCTGGAGGATCAGGCCTAAGGGCTGCTGTTGGCTTGAGTGAGGCTGGTTTAAAAACTGCATGTATCTCAAAAGTTTTTCCAACAAGAAGCCATACATCTGCAGCTCAAGGAGGTATTTCAGCTGCCCTTGGAAACATGGGAGAAGATGATTGGCGATGGCATATGTATGATACTGTCAAAGGTGCAGATTGGTTAGGTGATCAAGATAGCATTGAGTATTTATGTAAAGAAGCACCGCAAGCAGTAATTGAGCTAGAAAAATATGGTGTGCCTTTTAGTCGAACAGAGGAAGGAAAGATTTATCAAAGACCATTTGGAGGAATGACAAAAAATTATGGTAATGGGATAGTTCAAAGAACTTGTGCTGCTGCTGATAGAACAGGTCATGCAATTCTACATACTCTTTACGGACAAGCTTTAAAACACAATACAGAGTTTTTTATAGAATATTTTGCATTAGATTTATTAATGAAAGATGGTGAGTGCAAAGGATTAATAGCTTGGAATTTAAATGATGGAACAATTCATAGATTTAGGGCGCATACAGTAATTATTGCTACTGGTGGGTATGGAAAAGTTTATTACTCCGCAACTTCTGCACATACGTGTACGGGCGATGGTAATGCTATGGTTTTAAGAGCTGGACTTCCATTACAAGATATGGAGTTTGTACAATTTCATCCAACAGGAATATATGGTCACGGTACTTTAATTACTGAAGGGGCTAGAGGTGAAGGAGGTTACCTTACAAATTCAAAAGGTGAGAGGTTCATGGAAAGATATGCTCCAAGTGCAAAAGATCTAGCATCAAGAGATGTAGTAAGTAGATCAATGTCAATTGAAATCAATGAAGGAAGAGGAGTTGGTAAAGATCAAGATCATGTTCATTTGAATTTAAGTCATTTAGATAAAGAAATTATTGAAAGTAGATTGCCAGGAATTACTGATGCTGCAAGATTATTTGCAAATGTAGATGTTACTAAAGAGCCAATTCCAGTAGTACCTACTGTTCACTACAATATGGGTGGTATTCCAACAAATTATAAAGGAGAAGTTATGACAGTGAATGGTTCTGAAAAAACTGTTACTGGATTGATGGCAATTGGAGAAGCTGCGTGTGTTTCCGTTCATGGAGCCAATAGATTAGGATCTAATTCTTTAATTGACTTAGTTGTATTTGGAAGAGCAGCAGCTAAAAGGGCCGCAGAATTAATCAAACCAGGAACTCCCCATGAAGAAATTGGAGAAACTGAAACTCAAAAATGTTTGGATAGGTTTGATAAACTTAGAAATGCAAATGGTGAAAATAGTACAGCAGATCTAAGACTTGCTATGCAAAAAACAATGCAATCAAAATGTGCAGTTTTTAGAACTGAAAAAAATCTTAAAGAAGGTGTTGATGAAATCAGAAAAACTTATGATGGAATGGACTCTATTTCAGTTAAAGATAGATCGTTAGTATTTAACACAGATTTAGTAGAAACTTTAGAGTTTGACAATTTGATTAGACAAGCTGTAGCTACAGTTGATTCTGCCTACCACAGAAAAGAAAGTAGAGGAGCTCATGCAAGAGATGATTATCCAAAAAGAGATGATGAAAAATTTATGCAACATACACTAGCTTGGTGTGATGGCAAGAATACAAAAATAAGTTATAGAGAAGTACACAAATCTACTTTAACTAACGAAGTACAATACTTTCCACCACAAGAAAGAGTGTATTAATGGTTCAAATAAATTTACCTAAAAATTCTGAGGTAATTAAAGGTAAATACTATCAAGATAAAACTGGATCAAAAAATATCAGAAAAGTAAATGTTTATAGATGGGATCCTTCTACAGAAGAAAATCCTAGAATTGATACATATGAAGTTGATATGGATAATTGTCCGTCAAAAGTTTTAGATATTTTAAATAAAATTAAAAATGAAATTGATCCAACATTAGCATATAGAAGATCTTGTGCACATGGAGTTTGTGGATCTTGTGCGATGAATATGGGGGGTAAAAATGGTCTTGCTTGCACAACACCACATGCTGAAATAGATGGTGATATAGATATTTATCCATTACCACACTTAAAGGTTAAAAGAGATTTAATTGGAGATCTTGATGGTCTTTATAAACAATATCAGTCAATCGAACCTTGGTTAAAAAATAATTCAACAAAAGATACAACTGAAATTTTCCAATCAAAGGAAGAAAGAGCAAAACTTGATGGTGCATATGAATGTATAATGTGCGCATGCTGTTCAACATCTTGTCCAAGTTATTGGTGGAATGGAGATAAATATTTAGGTCCCGCAGTTTTGCTTCAAGCATATAGATGGATTATTGATAGTAGAGACGAGGAAAGAAAAGCTAGGTTAAAGAAGGTTGCTGATGAATTAAAACTTTATAGATGTCATACTATTCTCAACTGCACAAGTGCTTGTCCAAAAGGCTTGAATCCAGCAAAAGCAATTGCAGAAATTAAAAAAATGATTGCTTTAGCCAATGTTTAAATAGACTAACAAGAATTTTTGATTTAAAAGACCGTATTCATGAGATTAATAGAACACTTTGTAGGTGGAAAAACTATTCCTGGTTCATCAGATAAAAAAGGTAAAGTCTATAACCCAGCAACTGGAGAACAAGAGTCTGAAGTAAGACTTGCTTCAAAATCTGATCTAGATCAAGCAGTTGAAGTTGCAAAAAAAGCTTTTGAAACTTGGTCATTAAAACCATCTCTTCAAAGAGCAAGAGCAATGTTTAAATTTAAAGAGTTGATTGAAAAAAATTCTGATGAGCTTACAAGATTAATTGTTTCTGAACATGGCAAAGTTTATGAAGACGCGCAAGGTTCATTAACAAGAGGACTAGAAGTAGTTGAATTTGCGTGTGGAATTCCTCATTTACTAAAAGGCGAATTTTCAGAAAATGTAGGAACAAATGTGGATAGCTGGTCCATGAGACAACCATTAGGTGTTGTGGCTGGGATAACGCCTTTTAATTTTCCAGCAATGGTTCCAATGTGGATGTTCCCAATTGCAATAGCATGTGGAAACACATTTATACTTAAACCATCAGAAAAAGATCCGTCATGTGCTATCAAGTTAGCAGAACTCTTGAAAGAAGCAGGACTTCCAGATGGTGTGTTTAATGTTGTTAATGGTGATAAAGAGTCTGTTGATGCGATTTTAGAAAACAAAGATATTAGAGCAGTAAGTTTCGTAGGATCAACACCTATTGCTAAGTATATTTACGAAAATTCAGCTAAAAATGAAAAAAGAGTTCAAGCATTAGGTGGAGCCAAAAACCATTTAGTAGTTATGCCTGACTGTGATTTAGATGGTGCTGTAAATGGATTAATGGGTGCAGCATATGGTTCTGCTGGCGAAAGATGTATGGCTCAATCAGTTGCTGTCGCGGTTGGAGATATAGGTGATGAATTAGTATCAAGACTATCAAAAAAAGCTGAAGTTTTAAAAGTTGGTCCTGGAATGGATAAAACATCTGAAATGGGACCTTTGGTAACCAAAGAACATTTAGAAAAAGTTAAAAGCTATGTAGACCTTGGCGTTAAAGAGGGAGCAAAACTAGTTGTGGATGGAAGAAATTTAAAACTTCAAGGTTATGAAAGTGGATTCTATATCGGTGGATGTTTATTTGATCATGTTTCAAAAGATATGAGAGTTTACAAAGAAGAAATATTTGGTCCTGTTTTATCAGTAGTTAGAGTAAAAACTTTTGAGGAAGCAGCTAAATTAATTAATGATCACGAGTATGGAAATGGTGTAAGTATTTATACTAGAGATGGTGATGCAGGCAGAACTTTTGCAAGCAAGATTCAAGTAGGTATGGTTGGTATTAATGTTCCAATCCCAGTTCCAATGGCGTTTCATAGTTTTGGAGGATGGAAAAGGTCTTTATTTGGAGATAGTGCAATGCATGGTATGGAAGGAATTAAATTTTATACAAAATTAAAAACAGTAACCTCAAGATGGCCATCAGGTATCCGTTCAAATGCGGAATTTGTAATGCCAACAATGAAATAAGGAAAAAAATGAGCAAAATATCTTTAATTGGTGCGGGCCAAATAGGTGGAACTTTAGCACATTTAATTGGAACAAAAGAATTGGTAAATGAAGTAGTTTTGTTTGATGTAGCAAGCGGAATTGCAAAAGGAAAAGGGCTTGATATAGCCCAATCTTCCTCTGTTGATGGTTTTAACGTAAAATTTTCAGGCACTGATGACTATAAAGATATCAAAGATTCTGATGTGATCATTATAACCGCTGGTGTTCCTAGAAAACCAGGTATGAGCAGAGATGATTTATTAGGTATAAATTTAAAAATAATAAAACAGGTAGCAGAAGGAATTAAGCAAAATGCTCCTAATGCTTTTGTTATATGTATTACCAATCCATTAGATGTAATGGTAATGGCATTTCAAAAATTTTCAGGTTTACCAGCTAATAAAGTTGTTGGAATGGCTGGAATTTTAGACAGTTCAAGATTTAAATTATTTCTATCTTTAGAATTAAATGTTCCAGTAAAAGAAATAGACGCAATGGTGATGGGCGGACACGGAGATACAATGGTACCAATGCCCAGATTTACGAAAGTTTCGGGAAAACCTTTGCTTGATTTAGTAAAAGAGGGAAAAATTTCTCAAGAGAGATTGGAAGAAATAAATCAGAGAACTAGAGATGGCGGAGCTGAAATAGTTAAATATCTTGAAAAAGGGTCTGCATTTTATGCACCTGCTGCATCAGGAGTGCAAATGGCAGAAGCCTATTTAAATGATGAAAAAAAATTACTTCCATGCGCAGTTCAGTTAAATGGTGAATATGGTGTAAACAACGTTTATGCGGGTGTTCCAGTCATAATTGGAAAAGATGGTGTAGAAAAGATAGAAGAAATTGACTTAGACGAAAAAGAAAAAAAAGAATTTATGCATTCTATCGATGCAGTTAAAGCTCTTTGGGAAGCAGCATCTAAAATAGATCCTGATCTTTCTAAATAATAATGAACATACACGAGCATCAAGCAAAACAAATCCTAAAAAAATATGGGGCAGTTGTACCAGAAGGAGTATTTGGTCTTGCAGTTGAAGATCTTGTTGAAAAAGCAAAATCATTGAACACAAAAAAATATGTTTTAAAAGCCCAAATCCATGCAGGTGGGAGAGGAAAAGCAGGAGGAGTAAAAATATTAGATACTATTGAAGAGTTGAGTGAGGCAGCAAAAGAGATGATGGGAAAAATCTTAGTTACTCATCAAACAGGTCCTGAAGGAAGAGAAGTAAAAAGACTATATGTCGAAGAATCATCAAATATTGATAAAGAGTTTTATTTGTCTTGTTTAGTCGATAGAGCTAGTTCTAAAATAGCTTTCATATCTAGTGACCAGGGTGGAATGGATATTGAAGAAGTAGCAATTAGTTCACCTGAAAAAATCATAACAACTAAAGTTGATATTAGTGATGAAATTTCAGACAAAGATTGTGAAGAGATAATTAAAATTTTTAACTTAAATGATGTTGCTAAAACACAAGCAATTTCACTAATAAAATCAATTTATCAAATGTTTATAAGCACAGATGCAAATATGGTTGAGGTCAATCCATTAATCTTAACTAAAGAAGAAAAAATAATTTGTTTAGATGCAAAAGTAAACTTTGACTCGAATGCTTTATTTAGACATCCAGAGATCGTTGAATTAAGAGATTTAAATGAAGAGGATCCAACAGAAATTGAGGCAAGTAAACATGATTTGGCTTATATAAAATTGGATGGAAGTATTGGTTGTATGGTTAATGGGGCAGGTTTAGCTATGGCAACTATGGACATAATTAAATTATATGGAAAAGAGCCAGCTAATTTTTTAGATGTTGGTGGTGGTGCATCAAAAGAAAAAGTTTCAGCAGCCTTGAAGATAATTCTATCAGACAAAAATGTTAAAGGAATTTTAATTAATATTTTTGGAGGGATAATGAGATGCGATGTACTTGCTCAAGGAGTGGTAGATGCTGCCAAAGAAATAAATATTAGTGTTCCATTAGTTGTTAGACTTGCTGGAACAAATTTTAAAGAGGGAAAAGAAATATTAGACAACTCAGGATTAAGGTTAATTTCAGCTGAAAATTTAGATGATGCAGCCAAAAAAATTGTAGAGGCAATCAAATAAAATGTCTGTTTTAGTAAATAAAAATACAAAAGTAATCTGCCAAGGCTTTACAGGAGCTCATGGTACTTTTCATTCAGAACAAGCAATTAAATATGGAACTAATTTAGTTGGTGGTGTAACTCCAAAAAAGGGTGGTCAAAAACATTTAGATAGACCTGTTTTTAATAGTGTTATTGAAGCAAAAGATAGTGTTGGTGCAGATGCAACAATGATTTATGTGCCTGCTAAATTTGCTGCAACTGCAATTATAGAAGCGATAGATGCTTCAATAGGATTAATTGTTTGTATTACTGAAGGTATCCCAGTTCAGGATATGCTTAAGGTAAGACAAAAATTAAATGGCTCTAAAAGTAGATTGATTGGACCAAATTGCCCAGGAATAATTACTCCAGACGAATGTAAAATTGGAATTATGCCAGGAAATATTCATAAAAGAGGATCGGTTGGAATTGTATCAAGATCAGGAACACTCACTTACGAAGCGGTAGCACAAACAACTGAGAATGGATTAGGTCAATCAACCTGTATTGGTATCGGTGGCGATCCAATTAATGGAACAAATTTTATTGATTGTTTAGATTTGTTTTTAAACGACGAAGATACCAAATCTATTTTAATGATAGGAGAAATTGGAGGTACTGCAGAAGAAGAGGCTGCAGAATTTGTAAAAAATCATAAAATCAAAAAACCAATAGTTGGGTTTATTGCTGGAATTACTGCCCCTCCTGGACGTAGAATGGGTCATGCAGGAGCTATTATTTCAGGAGGAAAGGGTGGTGCTGAAGACAAGATTAAAAAAATGGAGGAATCTGGCATAACTGTTGCAAAATCGCCTTCAATAATTGGAAAAACTTTATTTAATAAATTGTCAAATTGAAAAATAATATTAGGGGGACTATATTAAATAAATAGATGTCAGCATCAAAAAACCTTGAATACGAAAAAACTTCATTTTTAAACAAATCTAATAGTGCATTTATTGAGCGAATGTATCTTAAGTTTGTAAACAAGGAGGCTGATTTACCAGATAGTTGGAAAGATTATTTTGAAGGTATTGGAGATGAATTAAATATTATTGCAAAAGAAATTAATGGTCCTTCATGGGGCCCCAAAAAAAATACAGTAGATATTGATGAACTTCAAAAAAAAATTGACCAAGAAGAACAAAATTCTAATGGTATTGCTGCAAATAATAATGGCATAAGTTCAAGTTCTTCAAAATCTAATGAAGACTCCATTAAAGCAGTTTCAATGATCAGATCATACAGACAACGTGGACATCTTATAGCCAAACTAGATCCACTTGAATTGATGAAATCAGACTATTTAGATGAGCTTCATCCAGAATCTTTTGGTTTTAAAAAAAAAGATTATCAAAAAAATATTTACCTTGGTGGAGTAATCAACAGACAAAAATCAAACATTAAGGAAATATTAAGTTTCTTAAAAAAAACTTATTGTGGACCAGTTGGTTATGAATATATGCATATTTCTAATCCAACAGAGAGAAAATGGTTTAGAGATAGAATTGAAAAATCAGATGATAATTTAAATTTTACTAAAAATGGTAAAGAAGCTATTTTAAATAAATTAATTCAAGCAGAAGGCTTTGAAAAATTTCTTCATACAAAATATGTTGGAACTAAAAGATTTGGATTAGATGGAGGAGAAAGCCTAATACCTGCTTTAGAACAAATAATTAAAATTAGCGGTCAGTCTCAAGTTAAAGAAGTTAAGATTGGTATGTCTCACAGAGGAAGATTAAATGTTTTAGCTAACGTATTACAAAAGTCTTACAAGAGAATTTTTAATGAGTTTGCTGGTGAGTTTGGAACTTCTTTAGACGAGGGGGCGGGAGACGTTAAGTATCATTTAGGTGCCTCATCTAATAGAGAGTTTGATGGAAATTCGGTTCATGTAAGTTTAACTGACAACCCATCACATTTAGAAGCAGTTAATCCTGTTGTGCTTGGTCAAACTAGAGCAAAACAATATTTCCATAAAGACAAAGAGAGAAACAAGGTAATACCAATTTTAATTCACGGTGATGCAGCGTTTGCTGGTCAAGGTGTTGTGGCTGAATGTTTTGCGATGTCTGGACTACCAGGACATAACACTGGTGGCACAATTCATATAATAGTAAATAATCAGATAGGGTTTACTACTAGCCCAAGATTTGCTAGGTCTTCTCCATATCCTTCTGATATAGCAAAGATGGTCGATGCTCCAATAATTCATGCTAATGGAGATGATCCAGAAGCAGTTGTTTATGCGGCTAGAATAGCAACAGAGTTTAGATTAAAATTCAATAGAGATGTAGTAGTAGATCTAATTTGTTATAGAAGATTTGGTCATAACGAAGGAGACGAACCATCTTTTACTCAACCTTTGATGTATGAAAAAATTAGATCACATCCCTCAACAACTAAAGTTTATGGAAAAAAACTTGTTGAAGAAAATGTTATATCAAGCGAAAGCCTAGACAATTCAATTAAGACTTTTAAAAACTTACTTGATGATCAGTTTAAAAATGCAAAAGATTATAAACCAAAAATTGCTTGGTTTGAAGGTACGTGGTCGGCTTACAAACCAGAAAAAGGGAAAGATAAAAGAGGTGTAACAGGTGCGGATACCAAAAAGCTATTAGAGATTTCAGAAAAAATAAATTCATCTTTTGATGAATTAAATTTACACAAGACTATAGTTAAAATATTAAATAATAGAAAAGAAGCTGTTAAAAGTGGATCTAATATTGATTGGTCAACAGCTGAAGCTTTAGCGTTTGGATCTCTATTAGAAGAAGGCTATCCAGTAAGATTAGTTGGACAAGATTCTGGAAGAGGAACTTTTAGTCAAAGACATTCAGTTTTAAGAAATCAAAAGGATAACACCCGATATGTCCCTTTAAATAATATTTCTAATAATCAAAAACAATTTGAAGTTGTTGATAGCTTTTTATCTGAATTGGCTGTTCTAGGATTTGAGTATGGTTATAGTTTAGTTGAGCCTAACACACTTACTTTATGGGAAGCACAGTTTGGAGATTTTGCAAATGGTGCTCAGGTTGTGATAGATCAATTTATAGCTTCAGGAGAAAGAAAATGGAGAAGAGCTTCTGGATTAGTAATGTTATTGCCACATGGATATGAAGGTCAAGGACCAGAGCATTCATCAGCTCGACTAGAAAGATTTCTACAGTTGTGCTCTAATGATAATATGCAAGTGATGAATTGCACAACTCCCGCAAATTACTTTCATGCTCTTAGAAGACAAATGCATAGAGATTTTAGAAAACCTTTAATTATGATGACTCCAAAATCTTTACTTAGAAACAAATATTGTGTTTCAAATTTAGAGGATTTTAGTAAATCAAATACTTTTCACAGAATACTTTGGGACCATGCAATAGATCCACAAAATCAAGGTTTTATAAAATTAAAAGAAAATTCTGAAATCAAAAAAGTAATTTTATGTTCAGGAAAAGTTTATTTTGATTTATTAGAAGCTAGAGAAAAATTAAAAAAAGATGATGTAATTTTGTTTAGAATAGAGCAACTTTACCCATTTCCTGCAAAAACACTTGTTAAAGAGTTAAAACCATACGCAGAAAGTGCTAAATTTTTTTGGTGCCAAGAAGAGCCTAAAAATATGGGTGCATGGTTCTCAGTAAGGGATTATATCCAATGGACATTAGACACTATTAAGGCTAAAAATAACGAAATTTCTTATATAGGAAGAAGCCCTGATGCAACTCCAGCGACTGGATATGCAAAGAGGCATAATTCTCAACAACAAGAAATAATTGATAAGGTATTTGAATAATTATAAATGAGTGAAAAAATTGTAGTTCCTGCTCTTGGAGAAAGTATTACTGAGGCAACAGTAGCAAAATGGCTTAAAAATACTGGTGATACTGTTGAAGCAGATGAGCCGATAGTAGAGCTTGAAACAGATAAAGTTAATCTTGAAGTGCCATCTCCAGTTAAAGGAGTATTAACAGAAATAAATTCAAAAGATGGTTCAGTGGTGGAAGTCGGAGCATTGCTTGGCTTGGTGTCTGAAAATGGATCGGCGGGTTCGGTTAAAAAAGAGGAAATTAAAAAAATAGAACCCAATCAAACAGAAGACAACGTAATAAAATTAGATCCATCTAAAAAAGAGCCAAAAATTTTTGAGGAAAAAAAGACAGAAAATACACAGGATGAACCTTTAATCTTAACTGAAGAAATTACAGAGGAAGAAGTTCCAAAGCCTAAAATAGAAAAATCAGAACCTAAAACTAATACGGAAAGCCAAACACTTTCACCAGCAGTTAGAAAGATTGTTATAGAAAACAAAATAGATATTAATTCGGTTAAAGGCTCAGGAAAAGATGGAAGAGTTTTAAAGGGCGATCTAATAAGTTTAATGGGAGTTAATCCGCAGCCTGCAGAAAGAAAAGTTAAGTATGGCCAAGAAGAAAGAATTAAGATGACCAGACTAAGACAAACAATAGCTAAAAGATTAAAACAAGCTCAAGAAAATGCAGCATTATTAACAACTTTTAATGAAGTTGATATGACCAATATCATGGAAATGAGAAAAGAAAACCAACAAGATTTTCAAAGTCGATATGGAATAAAGTTAGGATTTATGTCATTTTTTGCAAAAGCATGTGTTGTAGCATTAAAAAACTTCCCAGCAGTTAATGCTGAAATAGACGGTGATGAAATAATTTATAAAAATTATTACAACCTTAGTTTTGCAGTTGGAACAGAAAAAGGTTTAGTTGTACCTGTCTTAAGGAATGCTGATGAATTATCATTTGCTGAAATTGAAAAAAATATTAAAGATATTTCAGAAAAAGCAAGAGATGGCAAATTAACAATCGAAGATCTTCAAGGTGGAACATTTACTATTAGTAATGGTGGAGTTTATGGATCGATGTTATCAACTCCAATATTAAACCTTCCTCAATCAGGTGTACTTGGAATGCACAATATTGTTGATAGACCTGTTGTCATTGATGGTGAAATTAAAATTAGACCAATAATGTATTTGGCATTGTCATATGACCATAGAATAATTGATGGCAAAGAGTCTGTTTCATTTTTAAAAATGGTTAAAGAAAATTTAGAGGACCCTAGAAGGTTATTTTTGGATATTTAAATGTCAGAAAAATTTCAAGCAGTTGTAATTGGTGGGGGGCCTGGCGGATATGTTTGTGCTATTAGGCTTGCTCAGCTTGGATTAAAAACAGCGTGCATTGAGTCTAGAGGTTCTCTTGGAGGAACATGTTTAAATGTTGGATGTATACCCTCAAAAAGCTTATTAAATCTATCTGAAGAATTTCATAAAGTTCAAAATTTATCCAGTAAAGGAATTGAAGTTGGTGAAGTTAAGCTAAATCTCGAAAAAATGATGAAAAGTAAGGATAAAGCAGTGACCATACTTACTAAAGGAGTCGAGTTTTTACTGAAAAAAAATAAAGTAACATATTATAAAGGAACTGGAAGCTTCAAATCTCAAAATGAAATCATAATTAAAAATGATCAAAATAAAGAGACTATAATTGAAGCTGAAAAAACTGTGATAGCAACAGGTTCTGAGCCAGTGTCTTTGCCTGGAATAGAAATTGATGAGAAAGTCATTGTATCTTCAACAGGTGCATTAAAATTGGATAAAGTTCCAAAAAAAATGGTTGTGGTAGGGGGTGGCTACATTGGATTAGAGATGGGATCAGTTTGGTCAAGATTGGGAGCTGAAGTGCAGGTGGTAGAATTTTTAGATCATATTACTCCTGGTATGGATAAAGAAATTTCATCAGAATTTATGAAGATTTTAAAGAAACAGGGTATCAAATTTAACATGCAAAATAAAGTTGAAGCTATTCAAAATAATAAATCAGGGGCAGTTGTTTCAACAGTTGATAAAGATGGAAATAAAAATAATTTTGATTGTGATGTCGTTCTTATTTCAGTTGGTCGAAAAGCAAATACGAATGGTTTAAATCTAGATGCTGCTGGAGTCGAATTAGATGAAAGAAAAAGAGTTAAAACAGATGATATATTTAAAACTAATATTAATAATATTTATGCAATAGGTGATGTCATAAGTGGACCAATGCTTGCCCATAAAGCAGAAGATGAAGGAATTGCTGTTGCAGAAAATATTGCAGGTCAATCAGGCCATGTCAATTATGATACTATTCCTGGAGTTGTTTATACAACACCTGAAGTTGCATCAATTGGCAAAACAGAAGAACAATTAAAAGAATTAAATATAAAATATAAAATTGGTAAGTTTTCATTCATGGCAAACTCTAGAGCAAAAGCTATAGATGATGCAGAAGGCTTTGTTAAAATTTTAGCAGATGAAACTACAGATAAAGTCTTAGGTGCACATATTATTGGCCCTCATGCAGGAGAACTAATTGCAGAAATAGGCGTTGCAATGGAATTTGGTGCGAGTTCCGAAGATATTGCAAGAACTTGTCATGCTCACCCAACATTTTCCGAAGCTGTTAAAGAAGCAGCTTTAGCAGTAGACAAAAGACAAATTCATTCTTAAAATATAAATTTTAATCAACATTAATTTAAATATCAGAAATTGAAAAAAAATTTTTGTATAATAGGTGCCGGATGGTATGGACTGCATTTAGCAAATGAATTAAAAAAAAAATACAACGTTACTATTTTTGAAAAAGAAAAAGGTATTTTTTTAGGATCATCAGGATTTAACCAGTTCAGAGCACATGAGGGCTTTCATTATCCGAGATCATCTAAAACAATTAAGGAAATTAAAAAAAATTCAATTAAGTTTAAAAAACAATATGGCTTTGGAATAAAATTATATAAAAAAAATATTTATGCGGTTGCAAAAGAGAACTCATTATTAGATTTTGATAGCTATGTAACTTTGATTAAAAAGCATAGTTTAAATTATAAGATAGTAAAAAATATTCCATATTTAAAGAATGTAGAGGGAACAATAAATACAAATGAGGGAGTGATATTAAATGAAAAAATAGAAAAATATTTTATTAAAAAATTAAAGAAAAACTTAGTCTTTAACTCAAACATAAAATTAAATAAGAAATTAAAAAATAACTTTAATTATATTTTGGATTGTACAAATAATGAGCTATCATTTAATAATTCGATAAAACATGATTTTATATTAACTATTTCTATAGTTTACAAAAAAATTAACAAATCAAATATATTTCCCACAACTATTATGGATGGAGAGTTACCATCGTTATTTCCATATGCTGGAAAAAAAAATTTATGGACTTTGACACATTCAAAATATACTCATATAAAAAAATTTAAATCTAAATTGGAATTAGCAAAATATAAAAATCATATTAATAAAAAAACAATTATTAAAATAAAAAATGATATGGAAAAAAGTCTAAAAAATTATTATCCAGAATTTTTAAAAGATTTTAAATTTACTAATTACTATTTTTCTCAAAAATGTTTACCAAAGAATAAATCGTCTGAAAGATTGGTTTATTTTAAAAAAAAAGATAACGTAATTAGTTATTTTTCACCAAAAATACAAAATATTTTTTCTGCAGAGAAGCATTTAAAGGCATTGCTCAAAAATGAATAATAATGATTGTTTAATCGGTTATACAGGATTTATTGGACAAAAATTGTTAAGTCAAAAAAAGTTTAAATTTTTATATAATTCAAAAAATATTGATAAAATAAAAAATAAAAAATTTAATTATGTGTTTTGTGCAGGTGCACCTGGTATAAAATGGATTGCAAATAAGTATCCAAAAAAAGATTTAGTTTCAATAAATGTTCTAAAAAAGAATATAGAAAATATAAAATGCAAAAAATTTATTTTGATAAGCACAGTCGACGTTTACAGTAATCCAATAAATAAATCTGAAAAAAACAAACCAATAACCAGCAAGAAAAATTTTTATGGAAAAAACAGACTAGATCTGGAAAAATTTGTTATGAATAATTTTGATAATTTCTTAATAATAAGATTAACAGCATTAGTTGGAAAACACCTTAAAAAAAATATTTTATATGATATTAAAAATAAATTTCAGTTAGATAAAATCAATAAAAATTCCGTTTATCAATATTATCCAATTGATAATCTTTTAAAAGATATAAAAAAATTATCAAATGAAAATAATAAAGTTATTCATCTAAATTCTGAACCAATAAAAGTAGATGAAATATTACATGATAATGATTTAGATTTGTTAAATGGAAGTTTAATTAAAAAAAAAGAATTATATAATCTAAAATCTATATATTCTAAGAAATATATGAACATTAATAGTTACTTTTATAATAAAAAAAAAATCTTATTTTATATAAAAAAATATCTACATGATAATTAATCTATCAATTTCTCATCTTGGATGGCGAAAAGATGAAAACAAAAATGTTATTAAAATTTTAAAAAAAAATAGAATTAAACATATTGATATAGTTTTAGGCCGATATTTTAATAATATTGAAAAACTTGATAATAAAAAAATCCTTAATTTAAAAGCTTTTTGGAAGAACAAAGGTATTAAAATTTATGGAATGCAATCTATCCTGTATGGATATGAAGATTTTAATATATTCAAAAGTGACTTTGATAGAACTAAATTATTGGATGTAATTAAGAAAATTAATAGAATTGCAAAAAATTTAGGTGTACGTTTTATAACTTTTGGGTGCCCTAAAAATCGGTTTCAATTTAAAAATCAATCAGACAATTTAGCTGTAGATTTTTTTAGGCTAATTTCTAAAAACTTAAATAAAAATGTAACCCTGTGTATTGAGCCTATACCCAAAATATATAATAATAATTTTTTAACCAATACCAAGGATGTTTTAAAATTTTTAAAAAAAGTGAACAAAACGAATATTTTATGTCAATTAGACATGTCTGCAATTAAAATTAATAACGATAATTTAAATTATATTTTAAAGTTTAAGAAATATATAGGTCACATTCATATAAGTGAAATAAACCTTGGAAAAATCCAATATAATAAAGAAAATAAAAAAATTATAAGTTTCTTTATCAAAAACTTCAAAAAAAAAATATTTGCAATCGAAATTTTAGGAAATAGAAAATCTAATTTAGAAAGAATAAATAAATCTATAATAAATATAAATCGAATAATTAATGAACTTTAAAAAAGTTTTTTTAAAAAAAAAAACTAAAAAATATTTGCTAGTAATACCAGTCTTAAATGAAGGTATACTTATAAAAAAATTAGTGATTAAGATAATTAAACTAAAGATACATAAACTGATCGATGTATTGATTGTTGATGGCGGTAGCAAAGATGGCTCTATCAAAGAACTAAATTTTGCTAAAAAATATTTAAATGGAATTATAATTATTAAAAATAATACGGGATTAAGCAAGCAATTACGTGTGGCATACACAATTTCTTATAAAAAAAAATATTATGGAACTATAACTATAGATGGTAACTTCAAAGATGATCCAAAAAAAATTTCCACTTTTATAAAGTACATTGAAAAGGGATATCATTTTGTGCAAGGCTCTCGGTTTATTAAAGGTGGTGGGGAGGAAAATACACCTCTTATTAGAAAATATGCAATCAAATTAATACATGCACCTATTCTAAGCTTTTATTCAAAATTTAATTGGTCAGATACAACGCAGGGTTATCGAGGATACAATAATATAATTTTTAAAGATAAAAAAATTAGTATTTTTAGAAATATTTTTAAAAAATATGAACTACTGGCATATCTAAATTATATTTTACCTTTAGCTGGTTACTCTTGTATTGAAATACCAACTTTTAGAAAGTATGATAGAACTAATAAATTGAATTCTAAAATTAAAGGCTTTTCATCTAACTTTGAGATAATTAAAGTATTATTTAAGGCTTGCTGGGGACACTTTAATAAAAAACGTTAATGGAATTTCCTATATTAATTCCGAATATTTTTAATCATCCTTTTACCTACAATTCTGATTTAGATTTAAAGGTTGGAGATTATGTCATAGTACCCTTTGGAAAGTCAGAGGTGACTGGAGTTGTGTGGGATGAATTTGAAAAAAAAAAAAATAAAAATTTTTTGATTAAAAAAGTTTCAAGAAAATTAGATATTCCATCCCTAAAGAGAGATATAATTAAATTCTTAAACTGGTTTTCAAAATACAACATGATACCAAAAGGTATGGCATTAAAACTATTATTATTAAGTAGTGGTGCCATAGAAAAGTTACCGATTGAAGCCTATGTATCATTCAAAATTGATATCAAAGAAAATGAAATAAAACTTTCTAAAGAACAAAAAGATTCATTAAAAAAAATGAATGTGCTAAATCAAAAATTTAGAGTTCACGTTTTACAAGGTACTACCGGTTCAGGTAAAACAATGGTCTATTTTGAGGCTTTAAAAGAGATAATTAATAAGGGCTTTCAAGGATTAATTCTGTTGCCAGAAATTGGATTGACAGGACAATTTCAAAATAAATTCATAGAATTTTTTGGCTTTACACCAGCAGTTTGGCACTCTGGTATTACAAAAAAAAAGAAAGAAATTATTTGGAGTGGAATTGCAAATGGAGAAATTAAAGTTGTCATAGGTGCCAGATCATCATTATTTTTACCATTTAAAAAACTAGGTTTAATTATTGTTGATGAAGAGCATGATCAATCCTACAAACAGGATAAGGGAGTAACTTATAATGCAAGGGATATGGCAATCTCAAGAGCGTCATTTGAAAATATACCTATTAATTTAATTACAGCTGTTCCATCAATTGAAACTTATGAAAATATTCAAAAAGGCAAATATACTATCTCAAAATTAGAAAAGCGTTACCAAAATGCATCATTACCAAATTATGAAATAATTAATCTTAATGAAACAAAATTAGAAAAACAATCTTGGCTTTCAAAAAAGATAATTGAAAAAGTAAATTTTCATCTTGATAAAAATGATCAGGTATTATTTTTTTTAAATAGAAGAGGATTCTCTCCACACGTACTTTGTAAAAAATGCTTTAATAGTTATTCATGTCCCAATTGTTCAATTAACTTAGTTTATCATAAAAAAAAGAATAATTTATTGTGTCATTATTGTGGTTTTAAATCTTCATTGAAAAGAAGTTGTGTAAAAGATGGCGACTGTGATTTTATTTTTAGTGGTCCTGGTGTTGAAAGAATATCTGAGGAAGTTAAAAAAAACTTTCCATCAAAAAAAATTGAAATTTTTTCAAGTGATACTATGAATAAAAAAAGTTCTATTGAAAAATTAGATAAGATAATTAATAATGAAATTCAAATTTTAGTTGGAACTCAATTAATTTCTAAAGGCTTTCATTTCCCAAGCCTTAATTGTATCGTTGTTGTTGATATTGATCTTTCTTCACAAGGACATGATCTAAGAGGAGCTGAAAAAAATTTACAGTTATATCATCAACTTTCTGGTCGAGCAGGAAGGACAGGGAAACCCGCAACTGTGTATTTTCAAACTTATAATACCAATACTAAAATGATTTCAGATTTGACCAATAGTAATCCTGATATTTTTCTTGATAGAGAATTAGATATTAGAAGACAAAACAATCTTCCACCATTTCAAAGATTTATTTCATTAATCTTAACAGGAGACAATGAAGCAAAATTAGAAAAAGAAGCTTTTTATTTTAAAAACTTTATTGAAAAAAAAATTAAGGGAAAAGTTTTAGGACCAGTTAGTGCACCAATTTTTAAAATAAAAAAAAAATTTAGAATAAGAATGCTAATTAGGGGTTCAAAATCACTTAATTTACAAAATTCAGTCGCTGAAATTATCCCAAATTACAAATTTTCATCAGGAATAAAACTTTCAGTTGATGTTGACCCAATAAACTTCAATTAACCTAATAAAAAATAGTGTTTTAAACGAATGTGTTACTTGAAGACATTATACTCATATGCTAATTAAAGCGTGATTTTAAAATAATCTTCTACATAACAAAGGTACTAAGTTGAGCAAAAATACGGGATTTTCTATAACTTCAAGTGAAAGGTATTCTTTAGCTTTATATGAGCTTTCAAGTGAAAATAATGTTATTGAACAAGTAGAAGAACAATCATTATCTATTTTAAAGTTAATTTCAGCAAGTAAAGATTTCTCAGATTTAATTAAAGATCCAACAAATAACCAAGAAGATCTTTTAAAATTTATAAATAATTTTTCTGATAATAATAAATTTGAAAATTTACTAAAAAATTTCTTAAGTTTTCTAGTTGTAAAAAGACGTTTTTTTTATGTTGAACAAATATTAAAGAGTTTTATAGAAACTTGTTCTAAAAAAAGAGGTGAACTCAAAGCAGAACTTAAATCTGCTAAAGAATTAACAAGAGAAGAAATTGCAAGAATTACAGATGAGCTTACAGAAAATTTTAGCTCTAAAATAAAATTAAACTACAAACATGACGAAAGTTTAATAGGAGGTTTAATAGTACAGGTAGGTAGTACTATGGTGGACACCTCAATTAAAAATAAATTACAACAAATCGAAAATAGAATGATAGAGGCATAAATGGAAATAAATCCTTCAGAAGTTACAAAAATATTAAAAGAACAAATCAAAAATTTTGGTGATAAAGCAGAAGTAACTGAAGTTGGCCAAGTACTATCTGTTGGAGATGGTATTGCAAGAATTTATGGGCTTGACAATGTTCAAGCTGGTGAGATGGTAGAGTTTGCAGATGGCTCTAAAGGTATGGCATTAAACTTGGAAAGCGAAAATGTTGGTGTTGTAATTTTTGGTGACGACAGAAATATTAAAGAAGGTGATGTTGTTAAGAGGACTGGAAATATTGTAGATACTCCAGTAGGAAAAGAATTATTAGGAAGAGTTGTAGATGGCTTAGGTAATCCTATTGATGGTAAAGGCGCACTTGATAAAAGTGTTCAAAAAAGTAGGGTTGAAGTTAAAGCTCCAGGAATTATTCCAAGACAATCAGTCAGTGAACCAATGCAAACAGGATTAAAATCAATCGATAGTTTGGTGCCAGTTGGAAGAGGACAACGTGAACTAATTATTGGTGATAGACAAACAGGTAAAACTGCAGTTGCAATTGATGCAATCATTAATCAGAAAAAAATTAATGAGTCAGGAGATGAAAAACAAAAACTTTATTGTGTTTATGTTGCTATTGGTCAGAAAAGATCAACTGTAAGACAAATTCAAAAAACTTTAGAGGAAGCTGGAGCGATGGAATATACAACAATTGTTGCTGCTACAGCCTCAGACTCTGCGCCATTACAATTTTTAGCTCCTTACACAGGTTGTGCAATGGGTGAATATTTTAGAGACAACGGTATGCATGCTTTAATAATTTATGACGATTTATCTAAGCAGGCAGTTGCTTATAGGCAAATGTCCCTTCTTTTAAGAAGACCTCCAGGACGTGAGGCATATCCTGGTGATGTATTTTATCTGCATAGCCGACTACTTGAAAGAGCAGCTAAATTAAGTGATGAACATGGCGGAGGTTCTTTAACTGCACTTCCGATTATCGAAACACAAGGTGGAGATGTATCTGCATTTATTCCTACTAATGTAATTTCAATTACTGATGGTCAAATTTTCTTAGAAACAGAACTTTTTAACCAAGGTATTAGACCTGCAATTAACGTTGGATTATCTGTATCAAGAGTAGGTTCTTCAGCGCAAACTAAAGCAATGAAAAAAGTATCAGGATCCATGAAGCTAGAGCTAGCTCAATATAGAGAAATGGCAGCATTTGCTCAATTTGGTTCTGATTTAGATGCATCAACTCAACAACTATTAAATAGAGGTTCTAAATTAACAGAGCTTCTTAAACAAAAACAATACTCACCAATGACAGTAGCTGAACAAGTTATTTCAGTTTTTTGTGGAGTAAAAGGTTACTTAGACGATATTGAACTTAAAGATATTGCTGAGTTTGAAAATAAAATAATTGAGAAATGTAAGTCTGATAAACCTGAAATTATAGATTCTATTTTAGCATCAGGAAAACTTGAGGACGATATGGAAAAATTACTTGTAGAAGTAATTACACAATTAAAGGAAAATTTTAAATCTTAATAAACTATGGCAAGTCTAGACGACCTTAAAAAAAGAATAGCTAGTGTAAAATCTACACAAAAAATTACAAAAGCTATGAAAATGGTAGCAGCAGCGAAACTTAGAAGAGCCCAAGAAAGTGCTGAAAAAGGAAGACCATATTCTGAAAAAATGAATAATATTATTTTAAACTTGTCTAGTGGAATTTCAGATAAAGAAAATGCTCCAAAATTACTATCAGGGTCTGGTAAAGACCAAATACATCTTTGTGTTGTTATGACATCAGATAGAGGTTTATGTGGTGGTTTCAACTCAAATATAATTAAAAAAGCTAAAAATTATTTTGCTAAATTATCTGAAGAGGGAAAAGAATTAAAAATTATCACAGTAGGTTCCAAAGGTAATGATCAGCTAAAAAGAGCTTATGGTGATAAAATAATCTCTCATATATCTTTTAAAGAGTCTAAAAATGCTAATTATTTTGATGCAGAGAAAGTTGGAAAAATTGTTATTGAAAAATTTGAAGATGAGGAATTTGATGTATGTACTATTTTTTATAACCAATTTAAAAATGTGATAACTCAAATCCCACAGGCACAACAGATAATACCACTAAATACAGAAACTTCAGAAGAAGACAAGTCTGAGGATAGTTACGAATTTGAACCAGACGAGGATGAGATTTTAAGCAATTTATTGCCTAAAAATATTTCAACACAAATATTTAAAGCAATGTTAGAGAATTCAGCTAGCGAACAGGGCTCTAGAATGAGTGCAATGGATAATGCAACCCGTAACGCAGGTGAAATGGTTGACAAGTTAACTATTGAGTATAATAGAAGCCGTCAAGCAGCAATTACTAAAGAACTAATAGAAATCATATCAGGAGCAGAGAGTTTATAATTATGAGCAAAGGAATAATTACACAGGTTATTGGAGCAGTAGTAGACGTAAAATTCGATGGAGATCTTCCAGAAATTTTAACAGCATTAGAATGTAAAAATGGTGATAACAGACTTGTTTTAGAAGTTGCTCAACATTTAGGAGAGTCTACAGTTAGAACTATTGCAATGGATGCAACTGAAGGATTAAAAAGAGGAGATGAGGTTACTAATACCAACGCACCAATTCAAGTACCAGTTGGTCCTGAAACTTTGGGAAGAATTATAAATGTAATTGGAGAGCCGATTGACGAAAAAGGAGAAGTTAAAACAAAAGAAACTTGGCCTATTCACAGGTCTGCACCGGAATTTAATGATCAATCTACTGAAACTGAAATATTAGTTACAGGTATCAAAGTCATTGATCTACTGGCACCTTATGCAAAAGGTGGAAAAATTGGATTATTTGGTGGAGCTGGCGTTGGAAAAACAGTTTTAATTATGGAGTTAATTAACAACGTCGCAAAAGCACATGGTGGATTTTCAGTTTTTGCTGGTGTTGGTGAAAGAACAAGAGAAGGAAATGATCTTTACCATGAAATGATAGACTCTGGAGTTATAAAAACTGATGGAGAGGGATCAAAAGCAGCATTAGTTTATGGACAAATGAACGAGCCTCCAGGAGCTAGAGCTAGAGTTGCTTTAACTGGACTGACTGTAGCTGAATATTTTAGAGATCAAGAAGGTCAAGACGTACTCTTCTTTGTTGATAATATTTTCAGATTTACTCAAGCAGGTTCTGAGGTATCAGCACTTCTAGGAAGAATACCCTCAGCTGTTGGTTATCAGCCTACATTAGCAACCGATATGGGTAACCTTCAAGAAAGAATTACTACAACAAACAAAGGATCAATCACATCAGTACAAGCAATTTATGTACCAGCCGATGACTTGACTGATCCTGCGCCAGCAACTTCATTTGCTCACTTGGATGCGACTACCGTTCTTTCAAGACAGATTGCAGAGATTGGTATTTACCCAGCGGTTGACCCACTTGACTCTACTTCAAGAATTTTGGATCCAAGAATAGTAGGTGATGAGCATTATAGAGTCGCTAGAGAGGTACAAAAAGTATTACAAACTTACAAGTCTTTACAAGATATTATCGCTATTCTTGGTATGGATGAACTTTCAGAAGAAGATAAGCTTATAGTAGCAAGAGCTAGAAAAATCCAAAGATTTTTATCTCAACCATTTTTTGTAGCAGAGGTATTTACAGGATCACCAGGAAAATTAGTAGATTTAGACTCAACCATAAAAGGTTTTGCTGCAATCTGTAAAGGAGATTATGATCACTTACCAGAGGCCGCTTTTTATATGGTGGGAACTATCGAAGAAGCGATAGAAAAAGCTGAAAAAATGGAGAAAGAAGCTGCTGCTTAATGAGCGAAGAGTTTAAAGTTGAAATTGTAAATCCAGAAAAATCTTTTTTAATTAAAGAAGATGTGTCGGAAGTAGTTGTACCTGCTTTCGAAGGTGAAATGGGAATACTTAAGGATCATATCCCAATAATCTCATTTTTAAAACCAGGCATAATTAAAATTTTATCCAAATCAGGTGATGAAAATTATTATGTAGAAGATGGGATTGTTGAATTTAAAAATAATGATTTATCTATTCTAACAAGTTCAATATTTAATCTTAATGATTTAGATAAATCTAAGCAACAAGATCTTCTTAAACAAGCAGAAGAAGAGGCTAGCAAGCCTGAAATTAATGATCAGTCTAAATATTTAGTTGATCAAAAAATTGAAGTATTAAAATCTCTTAATTAATAATTTTTTTAACTTGTTCTTTTACTTCTTTATAAACGTGTAATTTAAAATCAACCACAACTTCGGTTAGCTGATCAATCTCAATCCATTTCCAATCCAAAAATTCTGGATTTTTAGTTTTGATATTTATTTCATTGTCTTCACCATTAAATCTCATCAGAAACCATTTTTGTTTTTGACCTCTATACTTACCTTTCCAAATAATACCTAATAAACGATCAGGCAGTTCATAAGTTATTGTTTTTTCTAATTCCTGAATTAGTTCTACTTTCTTTATACTAGTTTCTTCCTCTAGCTCTCTGTAAGCAGCATTTAAAAAATTCTCACCTTCATCTACACCTCCTTGAGGCATTTGCCAAAAATTTTTTGGATTATCTATTCTCTTAGCAACAAATACTTTATTTTGTTTATTCAGGACTACAATTCCCACACCACTTCTAAGCGGTAATTCGCTCAATCTTTTTTTCATATTATCCGTTTAATAACTTTATTGCGTAATTAAGCTGATTATCGGTTTCAGTTTTAATTCTAAAATTATCACCTTCTTCATTAACCTCAATATCAGGTCTCACTCCAACTTCAGAAATAGAGTCTCCGGAGGGAAGGTAATATTTTGCAACAGTTAATCTAATAGCTCCCTTGTTTTTAAGAGGGATTATTGATTGAACAGATCCTTTTCCATAGCTACTTTCTCCAAGTATAATAGCTCTTTTATGGTCTTTCAGAGCGCCAGCAACAATTTCAGATGCAGATGCAGAACCATAATTAATCAATACCAATAAAGTTTTACCATCTGTAATATCACCTTTTTTTGCAAACCATCTTTTGTTTTCTGTTTTTTTTCTACTTTTTGTTGATACGATTTCACCATTTTCAAGAAAAAAATCTGAAATTTTAATAGCTTGAGATAATAGTCCGCCAGGATTATTTCTTAAATCAAGAATGAATGCTTTTAAGTTTTCATTTTTTTTTAATTTTTTAATTTGTTTCTTAATTTGCTGACTACTATTGTCATTAAAAGAAGTTAATCTAATATATCCAATATTATTGTCTAATAGATCAGACTTAACAGACTGCACTTCAATTATTTCTCTTGTTATATTAAATGTTAGGGCTTTTTTAACTCCTCTTCGTCTAACAGTAAGTTCAATTCCAGAACCCACTGGACCTCTCATTAAATCAACAGCTTCACTTAAAGATTTTCCTTGAACCTGAATGTTGTTAATTTTAACAATATAGTCTCCGGCTTTTATACCTGCTTTTGATGCAGGAGTATCATCTATAGGCGATATAACTTTTACAACACCTGCCTCCATACTAACTTCAATTCCCAGCCCACCAAACTCTCCACTAGTTTCTGTTTGCATTTCCTGAAAAATTTCTGGTGACATGTAAGCTGAATAAGGATCAAGTGACTGAAGAAGTCCATTAATTGCAGAGTCCATACTTTCTGATTGATTTATTTCATCAACATATTCTTTATTGATTTTTTCTAAAACCTCACCGAATAGATCAATTTTTTTATAAATATCAATTTCAGCTGAATTTATTTGTTTTAAAAAAAGAAACTGAGTAAGAAAAATAATTAAATAAAATTGGACAATTTTCATATACTAACTTTTTCTTTTGGTATTAATTCAGACCAAATTTTTTCAAGCTCATAAAACTTTCTTTTTTCAGGATGAAAAATGTGAACAATTAAGTCAATTCCATCAACTAATTTCCATTCATTACTTTCCTTACCTTCTATTTTAGAATTCTTAACACCACTATCTTTTAATTTTTCTAAAACTTGTTCTGACAAAGATTGAATGTGTCTTGAAGATGTTCCGCTAGCAATAATCATATAATCAGCCATTGAGCTTTTATCTTTAAGATCAATCGTCACAATATCTTCAGCTTTATTTATATCTAGTGTATTGATTACGATTGTTTTTAGATCTGAAATTTTATCCATTAATTGAGTTTAGACTATCAAATTTTTCTTAATTGAGAAGATGAAATGTTGACTTTTTTAAATTCAATAAATGTAAGGTTGTCATTGTTTAAACTTTTAAATGTCCTTGATTTTAAAGAATTTTTTTTATATCCATGACGATCAAAGACTAAAACATTACATTTTTGTAAAATTGATTTTGATTTATGCCATTTGTGAAAATTTATCAAATTATCAGCTCCCATCAAAAAATAAATTTCAATACCATCATTTTTTTTAAGATAGTTGATAAGATCAATAGTTTTATTTGATTTAATTATATCCTCATAAAATTTAACTTTTATAAATGGATTTAGTCTAATAATTTTTTTACAATCTTTTATTCGATTTGAGAGACTTGTTTTACTCTCGTCTTTGAAAGGGTTTTTTTTAGTTATTGCCCAAATAATCTTTTTTAAATCAAATCTTCTTTTTGCTTCTTTAGAGATTGCTAAATGCCCTTTATGTGCTGGATCAAAAGATCCACCCAAAATTCCGATTTTAACTTTTTTTTTCAACCTAATCTCTTATCTTTCCTTGACTTGAAATTTCATATTTATAAGAAACTAATTGTTCTAGGCCGACAGGACCTCTTGGTGGCAAAGTATTTGTTGATATACCAACTTCACCTCCAAAGCCAAATTCACCACCATCAGCAAATTGAGTAGAAGTATTATGCATTGCAATAGAACTTTTAATATTTGTCATAAATTGTGCAGCAGTTTTTTTATTTTTTGTAACAATAGAATCTGTGTGCATAGTCCCATATCGATTTATATGATTAATTGCTTGTTTTAAATTTTTAACAACTTTAACAGATACGGCTGCAGTTAAATATTCAGTAGACCAGTCTTTTTCTTTAGCAGGATATAGATTTCCTGAGTAATATTTTTTTATAAAATTATCTCCATAAATTTTACAATTTTTATCCTCTAGCTTTTTTAATATTGGATTACAAAATTTTTTAACAATCTTTTCATGCATTAGAATTGTTTCTGTTGCACCACAAATACTTGTATTTCTTAATTTCGCATTATAAACAATATTTATAGCCATTTTTAATTCTGCATCTTTATCAATGTATGTATGACATAAACCTTCCAAATGACCGATAATAGGAACTTTAGAAAAATCTTGAACTCTTTTAACTAAATTTTTTCCTCCCCTAGGAATTATTACATCAATAAATTTATCCATTTTAGAAAGCATTATGTCGACCATTTTTCTATCTTTGGAGTCAATAAATTGAATATAATTTTCATCTACTTTATTTTTCTTCAGAGCTTTACGAAATAGATTTGCCAAAATTCTATTAGTATTAATAGCTTCAGATCCACCTTTAAGAATTACTGGATTTCCAGATTTAAAACATAAACCAGCTACATCTGACGTAACATTTGGTCTACTTTCATATATAACTCCAATGACACCTATTGGAACTGATACTCTTTTAATATTTAGTCCATTAGGTCTTCTCCATTTTTCTAAAGTTACATTGACAGGATCTTTTAATTTTGCAATTTTTTTAATAGAGACTTGAATCCCCTTCAGCTTGATTGGATTGATACTCAACCTATTTATCAAATTTTCTTTAATCTTATTTTTCTTTGCAAGATTAACATCTTTTTTGTTTTGAATTAGAATATTTTTTTTTTCTTTATCAATTAACAAAGCATAGTCGTTTAAAACTTTATTCTTAATTTTAGTATCTATTTTTATCTTCAAAGCATTTCTAGCTTTAACTCCAATTAAATTCATAAATTTATTCATTTTAAATTTCAACCATATCATCCTTATGAATGACTTCTGATTTTGAAACATACCCTAATAATTTTTCAATTTCATTAGAGTGATGACCCATAATTTTTATGACTTCATCAGATGTGAAGGAACTTAAACCTCTGGCACATTCAGAATTTTTTTTATCTAAAATTTTAATATGGTCGCCTTTTTTAAATTTTCCTGATACTTTTTTAATACCTGCTGCTAATAAACTCTTTCCAGATTTTAAAGCTCGTTTAGCACCATCGTCAATTATGATAGCTCCTTTTGGGGCGATCGAACTAATTATCCATTTTTTTCTGGCATCAAGTTTTGAAACTTTAGGTTTAAACATAGTAAAATTATTTTTCTCAATTATTCTTGAGATTGGATTTAGATATAATCCGTTAGCTATAATCATACTACATCCAGATAATTGACATATCTTTGCTGCCTCAATTTTTGTTTGCATACCACCACTTCCATACTCATTTACACCCTTAATATAGATTGCTTTTAAGTCTTTTTTTATATTATTTATTTTTTTTATTAATTTTGCATCTTTAAAAAATTTTGGGTTTTTTGTGTATAATCCATCTACATCAGAAAGAAGTATTAAAGTATCAGCATCAGTTATTTGAGCAACTCTTGATGCTAGTCGATCATTATCACCATATTTTATTTCAGTCGTAGCTATTGTATCATTTTCATTAACGATTGGAATAAAATCTAAATCAAATAAATTTTCAAAAGTTCTTTTTGCATTTAAAGATCTTCTTCTTTCTTCTGTATCTTCAAGAGTTAGTAAAATTTGTGAGATATTCAATTTAAACTTAGTAAATGTTTCAGAAAAAAGATTCATTAATTCAATTTGTCCTATAGAGGCTATGGCTTGACTTTTATCAAGTTTAATAGTTTTTTTATTAAAGTTCATTTTCTTACAACCAAGCGCTATAGCTCCTGAGCTTACAATGACAATTTTTTGATTTTTATTTTTTAATTTTTTAATATCGCTAGCAAAACTAGAAAGCCATTTTTTTCTTATTCTCTTGTTACTATCAACAAGAAGCGAAGAACCAATTTTAATAACAATTATTTTTGAATTTTTAAGATACATATGACAATAATTTTGCTTTAATCTTCGATACAGATTCTTTGTCTAAAGTTGTCATTGTCATTACCTCACAATTTTTGTCTTTAGAAAAATGATCAATAACATCTTTCACTGTATCTTCATCTATTAGATCTATTTTATTCAGCACTACAAGCTCTTTTTTTTCCAGTAGTTTTGAGCTGTAATTCTTCAATTCATTTTTTACTTGTTCATAAGACTCATTTAAATCTAAATTGGTAATATCTATTAAATGTAATAGTGATTTACATCTTTCAATATGTTTTAAAAACTGAATTCCAAGACCGACACCCTCATGAGCCCCTTCTACTAGGCCAGGAATATCAGCTATAGTTATTTCTTTATCATCATAAGATGCTACACCTAAATTAGGATTAAGGGTTGTAAATCGATAATTTGCAATTTTAGGATTTGCATTTGTTATAACAGATAACAAACTTGATTTTCCAGCATTTGGTAATCCAATTATACCAATATCAGCTATAGTTTTTAATTGTAGCCAAATTGTAAACTCCTCACCGATAGTTCCTTTTGTAAATTTTCTAGGTGCTCTATTTGTTGAACTTTTAAATCTTGTATTTCCAAGTCCACCTTTACCTCCAATAGCAGCAACAAATTCTTCTCCTTTTTTATTAAAATCATATATTAGAGTTTTATTATCTTCCTCAAATACTTGAGTACCAAGAGGTACTTTTAGTATTAAATCATTTCCTCCTTTACCTGTACGATTTTGACCAGCTCCATTTTCTCCTCGTTGTGCTTTATGATGTTGCTGATATCTATAATCTATTAATGTGTTGAGATTTTCTTCAGCTTTTAAAATTATGGATCCACCCTTACCGCCGTCTCCACCATCAGGCCCACCGTATTCGACATATTTTTCTCTTCTGAAACTTGGTGAACCATCACCACCGTCTCCGGCTTTAACATAAATTTTAACTTGATCTAGGAATTTCATAATACAACATCTATTTAAGTTGTACTATTAATTGGGTTTTACTGATACGAAAGTTCTATCTGCTTTAGATTTTTTAAATACAACTTTGCCTTTTACAACTGAAAAAATTGAATGATCTTTACCCATTCCTACATTTTCACCAGGAAAAATTTTAGTTCCTCTTTGTCTTACAATTATATTTCCAGGTATTACTGTTTCTCCACCGTACTTTTTAACACCAAGTCTTCGCCCAGCACTATCTCGTCCGTTTCTCGATGATCCACCTGCTTTTTTTGTTGCCATAATTTACCTAATTTATTTACTTGTAGCCTCAATCTTTTTAGTTGGTTTAACTATTTTTTCTGCTTCAGATAAAACTTTACCATCTTTAGAAAAAATTTTATTAATTCTAATCATTGTATGTTCTTGTCTATGACCATTTTTTCTTCTTGAATTATGTCTTCTTCTTTTTTTGAAGATTAATATAGTTCTATCTTTACCATTTTTAATTAAATCAGCTTCTACTTTTGCACCTTCAACATTTGGAGAACCTATTTCTATAGTTTTATCATCTCCATATGCAAGTATCTCATTAAATTCTATTTTAGAATCAGGTTTTGAATCTGGTAATTTCTCAATTTTTAAAATTTCACCAGCTTTAACTTTGTACTGTTTTCCACCTGTTTTTATTACTGCGTAAGACATAGTATGAATTTATATTTAAGTTATCGCAATATAGTTCTAGCAAGTTTTTAGTCAAGTCGAATTAACTAAAAATTATCCTTTAAATCGCGCAATTTTGAGAAAGATTCTAGGTTTTTTGCTCTTAAAAATATGTTGCAATCTAATTCCTCTTTTATTGTAGTTGGGATTGTGGGGAGCCCATTCGAGGTCAATTTTTTTATTTGTTCAATTTTTTTTTGTAAATTTTGGTTATCAGGATCATTTTTTATACAAAATTTTGAATTGCTCAGAGTGTATTCATGACCACAATAAATTTTAGTTTCTTTAGGCAAAGATTTAATCTTATTAAGAGACTCATACATTTGTTCATAAGTTCCTTCAAATATCCTGCCACAACCAAGAGAAAAAAGAGTGTCCCCTGTAAAAGCTAACTTTTCTTGAAAAAAATTAAAACATATGTGACCTGTGGTATGTCCTGGAACATGAATTATTTTAGCTTTAAAATTATCAGCTTCCCATATTTGGTCATCTTCTAAAAAAATATCTATACCAGGAATTCTTTCTGAATCTTTTTTAAAACCAACTACAATAGAACCAAATTCTTTTTTTAAATCTTCATTACCACCAATATGATCAAAATGATGATGTGTGTTTAGAATATATTTTAAATTAATGTCTTTGTTTTTTAAATAATTTATAATTGGTTCAGCTTCACTTGGATCCACTACACAGGCAGATTTGTTGCTATCATCAATAATTAAATAACTATAATTGTCTTTTAGACACGGTATTATTTCAACTCGCATATTATTTTTCTATTAAAAATATTCCTAGATCTGCAGATAAATTTTTAATTTCTAAGTTTTTTTCGTTTATTAATGACGCATTTAGTTTATTTAGTGCTATTGACTTAAAAATTTTTATATTTCTAGATTTAACAAAATGAACAAAATCTTTAATGGTGCACATATGTAAGTTTGGTGTGTTGTACCATTCATCAGGCAATGTTTTGGTAATTGGCATTGTACCTTTAAGCAGTAAGTGAAATCTCACTTTCCAGTAACCAAAATTAGGAATTGTAATAATTGCTTTTTTACCAACTCTTAAAAGTTCATTTAAAACTAACTCAGGATTTAAAAAAGCTTGAAGTGTTTGGCTTAAAATAACATAATCAAATGACTTATCTGGAAATTGCTTTAAGTCTTTTTCAGCATTTCCTTCTATTACAGTTAAACCCTTAGCAATACATTCTTGAACCTTTTCTTTTGAGATCTCCAATCCTCTTATATTTGCATTTTTGTTATCTTTTAGAAATTTCATCAGAATTCCATCAGCACAACCAACATCTAAAACTTTTTTGTCTTTTTCAATTAAATCAGCAATTACTTTAAATTCATTTTTCATATTTAATTTTCTTCATATGACTTATCCAAAAAGTTTTTAAGTGCATTTAAAAAATCTGGGACATCTAACAAGAATGAATCATGTCCTTTATCCGACTCTATTTCAACAAATCCCACATCAGCCCCGATAGAATTTAGAGCTATAACAATATCTTTATTTTCTTGAGTTGGGTAAAGCCAATCTGAGGTAAAAGAAATTATAAAAAATTTAGCTTTTGTTAATTTAAATGCATCAGACAGATTCCCATTAAATTGTTTAGCTAGGTCAAAATAATCCATAGCTCTAGTTATATAAAGATAACTATTTGCATCAAATCTATCAACAAAGACTGAGCCTTGATATCTTAGATAGCTTTCAATCTGAAAGTCTGCATCAAAACCAAATTTTAAATCTTCTCTTTCTTGTAACTTTCTGCCAAATTTTTCCTGCAAACCTTTTTTTGATAAATATGTAATATGTGCTGCCATTCTCGCAACAGCTAACCCTTTACCTGGATTTGAATTATTAGAACCATAATCTCCTTCTTTCCAATTGCTGTCAGCCATGATTGCTTGTCTTCCTAATTCATTAAAAGCTATATTTTGAGCTGAGTGACTTGAAGTTGTTGCAATCGGTATTACTGTTTTCGATTTATCTGGAAAGTTACTTATAAATTGCAGAACTTGCATTCCACCCATAGAGCCACCTGCTACAGAAAATAATTTATCAATCCCAAAATGATCTAGTAGATTATACTGAGCGTTGACCATATCGTTAATAGTAATGACAGGAAAATTTGTTCCTTGAATGTTACCGTTTTCACTATCTAAATCACTAGGCCCATAGGAGCCCATACATCCTCCAATTACATTTGAACAAATAACAAAATATTTATTTGTATCTATAGCTTTACCCGGACCTACAGCGTAACTCCACCAACCATCTTTTTTAGTTACAGGATTTGTACCAGATACATATTGATCACCTGTTAATGCATGAAATACTAATATTGCATTATCTTTTTGTGAATTTAGAGAACCATAAGTTTCGTAGGCAATTGGAAAATCTTTAATTGTTTTTCCACAGTCTAACTTAAGTGGGTTTCTAACAATTAATGTTTTTAAATTCGTTTCAATATTCATAATAAAGATTTATTTGAATTGAGAGAAAAAAAACTATTTTAGCGGTTTTTTTTAAGCGCTCGCAATTCAGTTAAATCAGCGCATAATTTTTTTACAAGAACTTGATAATTATGTCAATTTTTTAAAATATTCTCTTATTCTATATAAAAATTTGTAATTTTATCTATAAAGAGCTCATAAAATAAAAAAAATGAGCACTCCAAAGTTTAAAAAATTTAATATTGAAGCTTATAAGCCTGGTAAGTCAAAAATAAGAAAACTAAGAAAAGTAATAAAATTATCAGCAAATGAGTCTGCCTTAGGCATGAGTCCAAGAGCTAAAAAATTAATATCAAGTAATAAATTTACTTTAGATAAATATCCAGATGGAAAATCTGAAAATTTAAAAGAAGCAATAGCTAAAGCTTATAAGTGCAATAAAGACAAAATTATTTGTGGAGCAGGATCAGATGAGGTTATCCAGATGATTTGTCAGTTATTTTTAAATCCAAAAGATGAGGTGGTGCTTCCAGAATTTAGTTTTTTAATGTACAGGATTTACTCAAAAATAGTTGGCGCAAAAGTTGTATTTGCTAAAGAAAAAAATTTTAAAATTTCAACTAAAGAAATCTTAAAAAAAATTACAAAAAAAACAAAGTTGGTCTTTATTGCTAATCCAAATAATCCAACAGGAACTTATTTGACAAAAAAAGAAGTCTTAGAATTACGAAAAAAGCTAAATAAAAAGATATTATTGGTAATAGACGATGCTTACGCTGAATATATGAAGAATTCTGACTATGTCTCAGGTTTAGATTTATTTAAAAATAAAGAAAATGTTTTCATTCTTAGAACTTTTTCAAAAATGTTTGGATTAGCTTCATTAAGAGTAGGATGGGGATATGGTTCAAAAAAAATAATTAATGCTTTAAATGTAATTAAACCACCTTTCAATATTAATGGAGTTGCTCAATTAGCTGCAGCCGAGTCGTTAAAGGATAAAAAATTTATTAATAGATCAATTAAGCACAATTTATTATATGCAAACAAGATTAAAAAATTTTTAGAGGATTATAAAATTTATTCCAATCCTGTTTCTGCAAATTTTTTGTTTCTTGATTTTGAAAGGTGCAAATATTCAGCAAAATATTTATATGAAAAATTAAAAAATAAAGGCATAATTTTAAGATCAACCCGAGATGGATATCATATTAATAATAAATTAAGATTAACTATTGGGTCTAAAAAAGAAAATTTAAAGTTCTTAAGTGCTGCAAAAGAGGTATTAAACTAATGAAAAATATTTTGATTATTGGGTGTGGATTATTAGGCTCCTCGTTATTAAGACGTATTCATAAAAAAAAATTAGCAAAAAAAATATTTGTTTATGAAAAATCCATATCAAATATTTCTAAAATAAAAAAATTGAAGCTACCTGGAGTAATTGTAAAAACACTTAAAGATGGGATAATTAATTCAGATCTTATAATTTTTTGTACTCCAATGAGTGAATATAAGAAACTTATAATTAAAATTAATAAATTTATAAAACCGAATACATTAATTACAGATATTGGTTCCTCTAAAATTGAAACTACAAAAATTATTAAAAAATTTTTGAAGAAAGATTTGAGTTGGATACAAAGTCACCCAATCGCAGGTTCTGAGGTAAGTGGTCCAGAACATGGCAAAGAAAATATTTTTGTCGATAAATGGTGTGTATTAACAAAAGAACAAAATACTAAAAAAAATCATTTAAATATTTTAAGTAAATTTTGGAAGAAAATTGGCTCAAAAGTTGTAGTGATGACACCAGAAAAACATGATAAAATTTTTTCAATAACTAGCCATCTTCCTCACTTGATTGCATATAATTTAGTTAAGTCAGCACAAGATTTTGAAAAAAAACAAAATTTTGGACTAATCAAATATAGTGCTGGTGGATTAAGAGATTTTTCCAGAATAGCGGCTTCAAATGAAATTATGTGGAGAGATATATTTTTTAACAATCAGAAGAATATTTCAAAAGCAATTGATTTATTTATAAAAAATTTGAGTGCATTTAAGAAAGACATAAATGCTAAAAATAATAAGTCTATTTTAAAAAAACTTATTCATACTAAAAAAGTAAGATCAAAAATTATTAAATTAAAACAAGATATTGATAAACCAGACTTTGGTAGAAATTAAAATTTAATTCTAGCTATTTTTTTTACTTCTAAATTTGCTGTTTCTCTAATTCTATTTATTGTCTTTATTATCGGCATCATGAGAACTTTTTTCTCTGGTCCATAAGCATGAATAAGTTTTTTTGAATTTAAACATATCGCAACATGTCCTTTCCAAAATATAATATCACCTTTTTTAAATGTTCTTTTTTTTAATTTTCCTCTCGAATACTTTATTTGGTCTTTGGTGTCTCTTGGATAAAATAAGTTATTATAATAAAAAAATATTTGCAATAAAGCTGAACAATCAATACCTTTATATGATTTACCTCCCCAAACATATTTAACCTGCAAAAACTTTTTAAAAATTTTTATAAAATTTTTTTCTTTATGATTTATTTTTTTAATATCTGTTTTTTTTATCCATTTATTTTTTTGAATTTTGATATAATTTTTATTTTCATCTACAGCTGATACTTTTGATCCAAATGTAAGAAAACTTTTTGTTTCTAAATTAGGTCTTTTAAAAATTTTTGCTTTGAGGTTACTTACTTTATAATTGAAATTTGTTTTTTGAGTAAATTGTTTATTCTGAATATATCCAACGTAATTATCAAATAATAATTTAATTTTAATCCAACCTTTATTTTTTGATAAAATTTTAAATTTTTCACCACATATTATTTGAGACGTAACTTCAGATAAATTTGAAGGTTTTTTATAGATATTAGAATAATTACCTATGAAATAAAAATTACTTTTCACCAATTTTAATTTTATCTTTAATAAGCCATAAACATACCAGAGATGGAATGACCATTATCGTTGTTAAAATAAAGAATGTACCCCAATCTCCATTCAACCAATCGACCAATGCGCCCGATGAAGATGCTAAAGTAGTTCTTCCAGCAGTACCTATTGAAGCAAGAAGTGCATATTGCGTTGCTGTATAAGTCCTATCTACTAGCAATGAAATAAATGCAACAAAAGCTACTGTTGCAAATGCAGCTGTTATATCATCAGCAATTACTGCAATTGCAAATAAGATTTCTGATTTTCCTGTCCAAGCTAAAACTGCAAATAAAATATTTGTTATTGCCATTAATCCTCCAGCAAAGAACATAGTTTTTATCGTTCCAGCTCTCATAGCCATCAAACCTCCCAATAATGTAAAAACTACTGTTGTAATCCAACCAAGTCCTTTAGAATAAACTGCAATTTGCCCTTTTGAAAAACCAATTTCCTTATAAAATACAATTGACATTCTTCCCATGAATGCCTCACCAATTTTAAATAAAAAAACAAAACCTAGGATTGCTGCAGCTATAGCAAAACCATTTTTTCTAAAGAAACTTATAATCGGACCACCAATAGTTCCAGTAATATAAGCAATAAAGTTTGTAATAACATTACTTGAACCAAGTTTTCCACTAATTAACTCATCAGTTTCTTTTTGCTTTGCCTGTCTATCTGTTTTAATTGGCTCATGTACAAACATTAAACCAATATTCATTAAAATAATTAAAACACCTAAAATTAAAAAAGTAGCCTGCCAATAATCTAAGATACCTAAATTTTCAAAATACTCAGCTGTGAATAATGCAACAACTCCACCTAACTTATAACCTGTCCACCAACCGACAACTGCCATTGCAGCTCCTGCCGCCATAGATTTTCCTTCATTTTCATTAATTTGTTCAATTCTTAATGCATCAACTGTTATATCCTGAGTTGCTGAGGCAATTGCAATGATTAATCCAACACTTATTAATAACGCTAAATTTTCCGTAGGATTAATTATACTCCAAACTATCAAGCTTAGTAAAATAATGATTTGCATTAAAACTATCCATCCTCTTCTATGACCAAGTTTCTTGCTTAATAATGGTATTTGAATTCTATCTATAATCGGAGCCCATAAATAATTAAAAGCATAAACACCAAATATTAAACCTGCCCATCCTATTGTAGATCTACTTAGCCCCTCTTCTTTTAACCAAAGACTCAAACTGCTTGCAATTAGAACCCAAGGAAAACCACTAATAGAGCCTAGAAGTAAAATTCTAAGCATTCGAATGTCTTTATATACAGAAAGAGTGTCAAACCATGATATTGTTTTGGACATATTTAATTTCTCCAAAATGAAGGTAAAAACAACACTAATATTGCAAACAACTCAAGTCTACCTAAAATCATTCCTACCGTTAAAACCCATTTAGAGATATCTGGTAATGATGAAAAGTCTCCATTGGGTCCAATTATAGGTCCTAAACCAGGACCAACATTTGAAATTGAAGTAGCTGCTCCAGAAATTGCTGTGATAAAATCAAGCCCTGTTAATGATAATATAGCAGCAAGTATAAAAAAAATTACGAAATAAAAATATATAAATGAAATTATGGATGCAATAAATTTATCATCAACAGAATTTTGATCATACTTAATCACAAAAACTCCTTTAGGATAAATAATTTTTTTTAGTTGATTAGTTATGAACAAATATAAAATTTGAACTCTAAAAATTTTAACTCCGCAGGTAGTTGATCCTGCACATCCACCTATAAACATTAAAGCAAAAAATAATGTCAAAGGAAAACTTCCCCATCCATCAAATTCAGCACTTACATAACCTGTTCCAGTTAAAATTGAAATTGTATTAAAAGAAATTAATCTTAAACTAAATTCGTTGCCATTAGTTATTAATAGGTAAATTGAAAGAATAATAATAGTTGCAATGATAATTTTAATAAAAGTTTTTATTTGAATATCTCTTAAAAAAATTCTTTTATCACCACTTATAAATTTAATATAGGCAATAAAAGGTAAACTTCCTAAAATGATAAATATCATTGATGATATCTCTATTGGGATACTATTAAAATAACCTATAGATTGATTGTAATTAGAAAAACCGCCAGTTGCTATTGTAGTCATAGAGTGGGTTAAACTATCAAATTTTCCCATTCCAAATATCCAATAGGTAAATGCACAAAGTACAGTTAATCCAGAATAGATATAAATTAATCTTAATGCTATTTCTTTAGACTTTGGAAGTATTTTTTCTGAAGAGTCGTTGCTTGATATTTTAAATAATTGCATTCCACCAACGTTCATTATTGGCATAAGCGTAATTGCCATAACAATTATACCAATACCACCTAGCCATTGAAGGATAGCTCTCCATAATAAAATTCCTTTAGGTGTATTTTCTAAATTAGAAATAATTGTAGAACCAGTGGTAGTAATACCAGACATACTCTCAAAAAAAGCATCAGTAATTGTAAGTTCAATAGTTGAAAATATAAAAGGAAGAGATCCAAAAATTGCTATGTTTAGCCATGATAGGGCTGTCAATAAAAAGGCCTGTTGTAAACTTAATTTTCTATCATGATCTAGATTTGATAAAAAAAATAAAGTTCCAAATACAATTGTTATTATTGAGGCACCAAAGAAAGAGGAGTCCACTTCAGAATAAACAAACTGAGCTATTATAGGTATGAACATTGATACACCCAGAATTATTTGCAAAATTCCAAGTGTAAAAAAAACAGTTTTGTAATTAGACATTTTGAAAGAACATTATTTTATGGTAAATAAATTTCAACTCTATAAGAATTAATAAAATCGCTAATTTAAGATTTTTTATAAGAATTATTCATGATTAAAAAAGAAAATTTAGATAAAACAAGTGCATGGCCTTTTGTGGAAGCAAAAAAAATGCTTCGTGAAAGGAAGTCTTTTATTGAAAAAAAAGGTAAAATCACACTCCAAACAGGTTATGGCCCAAGTGGACTTCCTCACATAGGGACATTTGGAGAGGTTGCGCGTACATCAATGATGGTTAATGCCTTAAATCAATTAACAGATTTACCAACAGAAATAATAACATTTTCAGATGATATGGATGGATTAAGAAAAGTTCCAGAAAACGTTCCTAATCAAAAAATACTAAATGATAATCTTCATAAACCATTAACCCAGGTCCCAGATCCTTTTGAAAAATTTAATAGTTTTGGAGAGCATAATAATGAAATGTTAAAAAATTTTTTAGATAGTTTTAAATTTAAATATAATTTTAAAAGTTCTACAGCTCTCTATAATAGTGGTTTTTTTAATCAAACATTAAAAATTATTTTAGATAATTATGAGGGAATTATGAATATTATAATTCCCACGTTAGGTAAAGAACGTCAGCAAACTTATTGCCCATTCCTACCAATATGTCCTGATACAGGACATGTTTTAGAAATACCTTTAATAGAAATCGATAAAGAAAAATCTAGAATTATTTTTGATAATAAAGGAAAAAAATTAGAAGCTAGTATTTTAGATGGAAATTGTAAACTACAATGGAAAGTCGATTGGGCAATGAGATGGTATGCACTTGATATAGATTTTGAAATGTACGGTAAAGATTTAATTGAGAGTGCAATTTTATCGACAAAAATTATTAATTTAATCGGTAAGAAAAATCCATCTGGATTTGCTTATGAGTTATTTTTAGATGAAAAAGGTGAGAAAATTTCTAAATCAAAAGGTAATGGTATCACTATTGATCAATGGTTAAATTATGCTTCTCCAGAGAGTTTGTCTTTATATATGTATCAAAATCCAAAGAGAGCTAAAAAACTATATAATGAAATAGTATCCAAGGCTGTTGATGATTATTTAGACTGTATTGAAAAATCAAAAAAACAAAATGAACTGCAGTTATTAATGAATCCTGCATGGCACGTGCATAATGGAAATATTCCAAATGAAGATATAATTATGACATTTTCAATGCTACTCAACTTAGTTGAAACCAGTAATGCTGATAGTAAAGAATTATTATGGAAATTTGTTAAAAAATATAAACCAGATATCGATGAAAAAAAATTTCCAATTTTTGATGGACTTGTTGGATATGCAATTAAGTATTTTAATGACGTTATTAAAGCTCAAAAAAAATACAAATCACCAAGTGAAAATGAAAAATTGGCTTTGCAGGCTTTAGTAAAAACTTTAGAAAAATGTACAGATGAAATGTCTCCAGAAGATATACAAACTCTGATTTATTCAACTGGTAAAGAAAATGGTTATGCTGAAAATTTAAGAGATTGGTTTAAATTGATTTATGAGGTAGTTTTTGGAGATGAAAATGGACCTCGAATGGGTTTTTTTATTAGTTTTTTTGGTGTTAAAGAAACTAAAGAGCTGTTAATAAATAAACTTAAATAATGTTCTCAAAGATTAGATCTTTAATATTTAAAATAGATCCTGAAAAAGCACACACTTTAGCAATTAAATCATTAAAATTAAATTTAGTTTCAAATATATTTGATGATCATAAAAATGATCCACTTTTTAAAACTAAAATATTTAATAAAGAGTTAGATAATCCAATAGGAATGGCAGCTGGTTTTGATAAAAATGCTGAAGTTTATAATGCTTTATTTAGATTGGGTTTTGGTTTTGTAGAAGTTGGCACTATCACTCCCTTAAAACAGTATGGAAATCCTAAACCGAGAGTTTTTAGACTTGTAGAAGATGAAGCTTTAATTAATAGATTAGGATTTAATAATCATGGAGCAAAAATTATTTATGATCGTATAAAATCAAAAGATAAATTGGGATTACTTGGTGTTAATATAGGACCCAACAAAGACTCAAATGATAGGTTGAATGACTATCTAATTGGTTTAAAAACTTTTCATGAAGTTGCAGATTATGTAACAGTAAATATTTCGTCTCCAAATACAGAAAATTTGCGAACTTTTCACGAAGAAAATAAATTACAGGAATTATTAAAATCAATTCTAAAAGAAAAAAATGATTTAAATTCAGACATTCCAGTAGCAGTAAAAATTTCACCAGATATAGATGAAAGCCAAATCAACTTAATTTCAGAAATTCTTTTGGAAAATAAAATAGATGCTATTATTATTTCTAATACATCGGAAGCTTCAAGAGATATACTAATTGATATTCAAAGACATCAAAAGGGAGGATTATCTGGAAAACCCATTGAGACAAAATCAAATATTTTAATTAATAAATTTTACAAATTATTGAAAGGTAAAATAAAAATTATAGGAGTAGGTGGTGTTGACTCTGGACACGCAGCATACAATAAATTTATTGCTGGCGCAGATCTTATTCAGCTGTACACCGGAATGGTTTTTAAAGGTCCAAATGTTGCTGGTATTATAAAAAAAGATCTAAAAGATTTGTTATTGAGAGATGGAGTTAAGAATTTCACAGAAATTATAGGAAATAAAACCTTATCTTAAATCTATTAAACTTGACGCATTCAAGATCTCACCTTATATAGGCATTGTTATTATGTCAAAAAAATGCGAATTAACGGGAAAAATCCCAATGAAAGGTCATAATGTTAGTCATGCTAACAATAAGACTAAAAGAAGATTTTTGCCTAATCTAAAAAAAGTAAAATTTACAAGTGAGCTAATGAAAAGAAGCTTAAAGCTAACTGTCAGCAACGCAGGTGTAAGATCAGTTGATAAAACAGGTAGTTTTGATGAGTATCTTAAAGTTGTTAAAAATAAAAACTTATCGCCAAGACTTAAAAAATTAAAAAAAAGGGATTTTAATTAAATCACCATTTAAGAAAAAGCCGGTAGCTAAAACTGCATAATGAATAAACTGTTTTTATTACTCTCATTTTTTATGGGAGTAGTTGTTTTATCTTCTAATTATTTAGTTCAGTTCCCAATTAAATATTATGGTCTTGAAGAAATACTAACTTATGGTGCTTTCACTTATCCAATTGCATTTTTAATTACTGATCTAGCAAATAGATCTTATGGAAAATTTATAGCTAGAAAAATTGTTTATATTGGTTTTGCGATAGGTGTTAGTTTTACTCTTTTATTTTCAACTAATTTTACAGATTTAATTTCTGTAAGAATTGCAATTGGATCTGGAACAGCTTTTTTAGTTGCACAATTAATAGATGTACAAATTTTTGATAAACTAAGAAAAAAAAGTTGGTTTGTTGCACCACTCACTTCATCATTTATTGGATCAACAGTTGATACTTTTTTATTTTTTTCTATATCTTTTTATGGAACAGGAATTCCATGGATCACATTATCTTTAGGTGATTTAATGGTAAAAATATTTGTAGCTTTAATAATGTTAATACCTTTTAGATTATTATTGGGTACTCTTAAAACTGTTAAAGCCTAAAGTAAAAATTTATACGATAAGATTTTATAAGCTAATTTTGCTACAAGAAAGTTATATGAATTGAATCCTTTTATAGGAGCTAGTTCATTAATATCTGCTCCAACAATTTTTGAATTTTTAGCGGCTATTTTAATAATATTTAAAGTTTCATCCCATTGTAATCCACCTGGTTCAGGAGTACCAGTTGCAGGCATAATACTCGAATCTAATCCATCAACATCAAAAGTAAGATAAACCGTTTTATTTTTAATTAATTTTTTAAATTTATTTAAATTCCATTTACTTTTATCCTTTGCCCAAAATATATCTATTCTAGAGGAATTTTTTTTTAAAAAAGGAATTTCACTTTGTGAAATATTTCTTATTCCAAATGAAATTAATGAAACATTTGAATAATCCAAACACCTTCTAATAGCGGAAGCGTGCGAAAATTTTTCCCCATTATAACTTTCACGCAAATCTGCATGAGCATCAAAGTGTAAAAGACAAATATCTTTAAATTTTTTAGTAAAAGGATCAATACATCCTGGGGTAATTGAGTGTTCACCACCAAAAGTGATTGGAAAAAGGTTTTTATCCAAAATCTCTTGATTAATTTTGGACATTTGATTTAGAGCTTTTTTGATATTTTTATCAATTTTAAATGGTTTTAAAGTTTTAATTCCAATTTTTTTGTAAGGTTCACAATTTAGCTCTTCATCATAAAGCTCAACTTGATGTGATGCTTTAATAATTTCCTTTGGTCCATTTTTAGTTCCACCACCATAACTGACAGTTTTTTCAAGACCAAATGGAACAACAACTACTTTTTCTTTAAAATTGACCTTGTTATCAATTCCTAGAAATCCATTTTTATTAGAAAGATATTTCAATTTTATCTAAATATTTTTGTAAAGTTTTTTCTATCTCTGTTTTTCCATTCACCTTTGTGGTAAGCGTCACTAGCTATTAATGGCAAAACACTTGTTGCTTCAGCAAATACCATTTGTTCTTTAGTAATATCTACTTTACCCCAAGAACTTGCTTCTTTTAAAGTTGAACTGCTACAGGCACCATCTCTGCTATCAGCAACTGTAATTTGAACGGCATATTTATGCATTTCAACTTCTTTACCTAAAAGTTCAGCACATATTACAGTGTCTTGAATAAAATTTTTTGGAACACCTCCTCCAATCATAAATAATCCTGAGCCTTTAGATTGAATTTTGATTTCTGTAAGCTCTCTAAATTCTCTAATAGAATCGATTGTCATATGTTTTTTAGGGTTTTTTTCTTGATGTATTACTAAACCAAATCCAGCACTAGAGTCTGTAAAAGCAGGACAAAAAATTGGGACATTATTGTCGTAAGCTATTTCAATTAAAGAGTCTTTCTTCTTAGAATTTTTTTTTAAATATTTGCCCATTTCAAATATAAATTCTCTTGATGTGTAACTTTTTGGTTCTAATGTATCTGCAATCTCACAAATAATTTTATCACACATTTGCAACTCTTCTTCATCAATATAAGTGTCATAAATCCTATCAATATAATTATTTCTTAATTCGGTATCATCCTGAAATTGAGAACCTTGATAATGTTTAAATCCAAGTGCTTCAAAAAAATCCATATCAACAATAGAAGCTCCAGTTGCAACTATTGCATCTACCATATTGTATTTAACTAAATCTTTATAAATATTCATACAGCCCGCAGCAGATGTAGATCCCGCTAATGTTAAAAATATAGTGCAATCTTTATCTTTTAGCATTTCGTTATAAATATTTGCAGCATTGGCCGTTTCTCTTGAAACAAAAGACATTTTTTCCATTGAGGAAATTATCTTCCTAGCATCGAATGAAGTAATATCGATATGTTCAACTGGATTTTTTAAAAAGTCTTTTTTACTGTTATGACCTAGGTTTTTGTTATCAGACATTAAGCAACCAAAGTAGCTTTGTTACTGTCTTTATCGTACATTGTTAAAATAGGTTGATCTTCCACTTCATATATTTCATCGGAATAATAACCATTGAACTGAGTTCTAAATGTTAATCCATAAGCACCAAGTTGACCAAGTTCAATATAATCATTTTCTTTTATATTGTTAGGTAACAAAAAAGGACCCTTCATATAATCCATGCTATCACATGTTGGTCCAAAGAAATCAAAAGCTGTAAGCTTTTTAGAAATTATTTTGTTTGTATTCTCTTTAATCATCTTAGATGGAAATACAATATTCGGAGTACCTGCATCAAACAATGTCCCATAAGTTCCATCATTTATATATAGTTTTTGTTTTTTTCTTAAATTTACTTTTATAATAGTAGAACCACTTTCAGCCACTAAAGCTCTTCCTGGTTCACAAATAATTTCTGGTAAATTTTCAAGTTTTAAATTATCTAAACTTTTTTTAATTTCATTAAAATAGTTTTCCATATTTTGAGGTATTAAGTCTGGATAAATAGTTGGAAATCCACCACCAACATTAATATAGTCTGGTATAATCTTTGTTTTTTTTATTATATTTCCTATATCACTAATTCCTTTAGCGTAAGAAATTGGATGCATGCATTGAGATCCGACATGAAAACTTAAACCAATCTTTTTAGAATATTGTTTAACAAGCCTCAACAAACCTGCAGCTTCAGAACTCAAAGCACCAAATTTCTTAGATAAATCTATTTCGGCATGTTCATTGGAAACTGCTACTCTTACAAATAACTCTAAGTCTTTAGCATTATTTGTACTTTCAATAATTTTTATTAATTCATCTTTAGTGTCTAGTGAAAAAGTTTTAATTTCATATTTAAAGTAAGCTTCTTTAATACTTTCTCTACTTTTAACAGTATGCATGTAGGAGCATTTGGCAGTTTGACTAAATTTTCTGATAGCTTTGATTTCTTCAATAGATGCAACATCAAATTGATCTACCCCACTTTCAATTATCTGCTTAATAACTACTGGATGAGGATTAGTTTTTACCGCATACAATATTTTACCTGGGAAATTATTTTTGAAAAATTTAGTTGCAGATTGAATAGAATTCTTTCTGATACAGTATACAGGTTTTTCAGGTTTCAGTTGATTTACTAACTCTTCAACTGATTTAAATTTTTGCATTA